>JAAZOA010000316.1 GCA_012798055.1 Syntrophomonadaceae bacterium
CTCGGTATCGAAGAGATTATTAGCCTGGGGATCAAGAAGGGGGTGGATGCCATCCATCCTGGCTACGGATTCCTGGCCGAGAATCCGGAATTTGCCCAAAAATGCATTGAATCAGGCATCGAATTCATAGGACCGACGCCGGAAATGATGGACAAACTCGGCGATAAGATAAAATCCAAACTGATTGCCCAGAGTGTAGGCGTACCAGTCATACCTGGGGTCGAAAGAGCCATCAACTACGACCGGGAAGCCATCGAATTTGCGCGGCAGTGCGGTTACCCCATCATGCTCAAGGCATCAGCCGGCGGCGGGGGCCGGGGAATGAGGATCGTGCGCAGTGAAGATGATCTCTTGCGGGAATTCCACAGCGCCAAGAACGAAGCCAAAAAAGCCTTCGGGATTGATGACATATTCATCGAAAAATACCTGGAAGGCCCCAAGCACATAGAAGTACAGGTGCTGGGCGACAACTACGGCAACCTGGTGCACCTGTTCGAACGGGACTGTTCCATACAGAGGCGGCATCAGAAGGTGATAGAGTTCACCCCAGCCCTGGCTATTAATGACCAGCAGAGGCAGAACATCTGTACAGATGCCCTAAAGATAGCTAAGTCGGTACGTTACAGAAATGCCGGCACGGTCGAATTCCTGGTGGACAAGCAAGGGAATCATTACTTCATTGAGATGAACCCCCGCATCCAGGTCGAACACACCGTGTCTGAGATGGTAACCGGCATCGATATTGTTCAAAGCCAGATCTTAATCGCACAGGGTTATCGCCTGCATTCACCGCAGGTAAATATTCCCCGCCAGAATTCTATCAAGCCCAGGGGATTTGCCATACAATGCCGGGTCACTACCGAAGACCCGGGCAACAGCTTTGCCCCGGATACTGGAAAGATCGATACTTACAGGACCGGGGGCGGCTTCGGAATCAGGCTGGACGGGGGCAACGGATATACAGGTTCGGTAATCACCCCCTATTACGACAGCCTGCTGGTTAAGGTCACGTCCTGGTCGCGGTCCTTTGAAGACGCTATCAGCAAATCAAAACGGGCGATCCGCGAAACAGTCATCGGGGGAGTCAAGACCAACGAAATGTTCCTGCTCAAGGTCCTGTCACACCCCACCTTCATCAAGGGAGAATGCGATACTGGATTTATTGACAATACCCCGGAACTTTTTGACATCACTCCCCGGGAGGATTATGAAGCCAATATCCTCAAATTCATCGGTGAAAAAGTGGTAAATGAGAGCAAAGGGATCAAACCCGATTATGATGTGCCCCATGTGCCGTTGCTGCACCCTGGCCGGAAACTGACCGGTACCAAGTTCATCCTTGACCAAAAGGGGCCCCAAGGGGTTGTGGATTGGATCAAGGCCCAGAAAAAACTGCTCCTAACCGATACCACCATGCGGGATGCCCATCAGTCCTTGATGGCCACCAGGGTGCGTACTGTTGATATGCTAAGGATAGCGGAAGCCACTGCGGAGTACGGCCGGGACCTGTTTTCCCTGGAGATGTGGGGCGGGGCGACGTTCGACGTAGCTTATCGCTTTCTTAAGGAAAGCCCGTGGGATCGCTTGACAGAACTGCGGGCGAAGATACCCAATATAATGTTCCAGATGCTGCTGCGCGGTTCCAACGCTGTAGGTTACACCAACTATCCCGACAATGTGGTGCGCTCGTTTATCCGGGAAGCGGCTGTGGCAGGCATCGATGTCTTCAGGATATTCGACTCCCTGAACTGGATCAAGGGCATGGAAGTTGCCATCGATGAGACCCTGAAAAGCGGCAAGATTGCCGAGGCCTGTGTTTGCTACACCGGCGATATACTGGACAAGAAGCGGGACAAATACTCCCTGGACTATTATGTGCGTACCGCAAAGGAACTTGAAAAAATGGGAGTCCATATACTGGCAATCAAGGACATGGCAGGTCTTCTGAAGCCCTATGCTGCTGACAAGCTTATCCGGGCTCTCAAAAACGAGTTATCGATCCCCATCCACCTCCACACCCACGACACCAGCGGCAACGGGGTGGCAACCATCCTAATGGCCGCCGAGGCAGGGGTTGATATAGCTGATACAGCCTTCAACAGTATGTCCGGTTTGACCAGCCAACCGGCTTTGAATTCAGTGGTAGCCGCACTGGAGAATACCAGCCGGGCTACGGGGATAAACCAGGATGAAATACAGGAGATTGCTGATTATTGGAGTGATGTGCGGCCCATATACTCTCAGTTCGAATCCGGTTTAAAATCAGGCACCGCCGAGGTATACAAGTACGAGATCCCAGGAGGACAATACTCCAATCTGAAACCCCAGGTGGAGAGTTTTGGCCTGGGCCATAAGTTTAAAGAAGTAAAAGAGATGTACAAGACAGTCAATGAGATGCTTGGTGACATCGTAAAGGTAACGCCGTCATCCAAGCTGGTGGGAGACCTGGCAATATTCATGGTCAAAAATGATCTGACACCGCAAAATATTTTGGAAAAAGGCAAGAGCCTGGCGTTCCCCGATTCAGCCGTATCCTATTTCGAAGGCATGATGGGCCAGCCGTTCGGAGGTTTTCCGGAAGAACTGCAAAAGATCGTCCTCAAAGACAGGATGCCCATAACCACCCGGCCAGGTGAACTGCTGGAACCGGCTGATTTCGGGGCTATAGAGACATTGCTGCAGGAGCGTTTCAAAATCAAGCCGGATATGCGGGATGTGCTGAGTTACGCTCTTTATCCCAAGGTATTCGAGGAGTACCTGGAGTCGCGCAAGACTTACGGCGATCTTAGCCGCATGAACAGCCCGGTCTTCTTTGACGGTATAGCCGAAGGCGAGATCTGCGAGGTAGAAGTGGGCGAAGGCAAAACCATGATCATAAAACTGGTTCGTATCGGCAAGGTGGACAAAGAAGGTATTCGCCTGGTAGACTTCGAGGTCAACGGCAATCCTCGCGAGATAGCCATTCTCGATAGGGGATACAAAAAGGGAGAGGTAGCTTCTGTTACGCTTTTCGCCGATCCCAATAATGAAAAAGAGATAGGAGCCAGCATCCCGGGCACCATAACCAAGATCCTGGTCAAGGACGGGGAAACGGTAAAGGCGGGGCAAAGCCTGGTGGTGATCGAAGCAATGAAGATGGAGACCCAGATAATGTCACCAGTTGCCGGCAAGGTGATAAATATGTGTGTCAAAGAAAATCAGCAGGTAAAAAATGGTGAACTGCTTATGAAACTGGAGTAAAACATCAGTCAAAAAGGCTGGCGCTTCTAAAGTTGCGCCAGCCTTTTAATTTCTCCCGCCAATAAGGGGAATAGGGCTGCTATTTCCACTCTACCGGTATCACCACTACATCTTGATCGCTTCCGTCTTTGGGGCTGGCCCAAAAAACTTCCAACTGCCCCTTGCCTGCAGAGGGGGGGACAAAAACCATTTCACCCTGGAAATCACCTCGGCCAGGAGCTCCTTCTGTGGCAGTGGTGAATCCTGTTGCCAGGATGTTTCCATTGGCATCCTTCAGGCGGTAGCTGACTGTGGCCTCAAAGACCCGTGCGCTTCCGGTGATTTTCAAAGGACTAGCAACCACCTGACCAACTGCGGGGGCGGTTACCCAAATCGCTGGTTCCCAAACATTGCTGAGATCGCGGCTGAATGGCTGTTCATATAGTCCCACATGTCCCCACCAATCCAGGCCTTTGTCGACTGAGCCATCCACGGTGAAGGATACTTTCTGGATGTTGGGCAGTTCGGTGAGGGTATTGACTATGCTGGTTATACCCAGAGCTTCACCGCTAGCCCCTACATTAGCCCGGAGCACTTCAGGCGAAAAGTCGACGGTAGCCAATCCCTGGTCGATTTTTATGCCCAGTACCTTGGTATCAGCAGGCAGCACCCGGTAAGCACCCGAGCTCACCGGAGTCCCTTTGATCAGTTCGTTTAGTGCTGTCAGGGCCAAATCGCTGCTCTTGTCAAGTTTATGCACCTCCCTGACCAAGTAGAAGTCAGTAGGGGAACTCTTGAGGTAATAGACTACAACATCAATTTTCTCCGGTACTGGCGGAGCGGGTTCGGGTTGGGGCGGAGTGACCTTAGTGCCGCAGCCGGCCAGAAATAGCATTACCAGGATCAAGACAACCAGTCCCGAAACATTTTTTCGGTGTTTCATTTCGCTTACCTCCAGTCTGATTTTTACCTATTCCGTACGAACCGCGCTCTGCAATACCAGGGACATGATATCATCCGGGTTTTCAGCTATATAGTCAGCCCCAACTTCTTTAAGATGACCAGCTTCACGAAATCCCCAGGCAACACCAATTACTTTGATGCCAGCGTTGTGAGCAGTCAAGATGTCTGCGCCTGAGTCGCCTATATAAATAGTATCATCCGGCTCTACCGCCATCTCCTGCAAGACATGGTTGACCGCAGCCGGATCTGGTTTGAGCGGGAACCGGTCATCCTTACCCTGCACCATGTCGAAGGTATGGCGAGGGAACATGTCATTTACCACCAGCTGCAGCAACTCATCGGGTTTGTTGGACACTACTGCCAATTTTACGCCCAGAGCCCGTAATCCTTGCAGCAATTCCTGTATCCCCGCATAGACCCGGCTATGGTCCTTGTAGTGCACCCGGTAATAGCGATTATAATCGGAAATCAGAGCTGGGGCCAGTTCTGGCCGGTAGTTTTCCCCCAGGGCTCGCTCCACCAATCTGGGCAAACCATCCGATACAAACGCTCTGTATTCCTGCAACGTCCGCACAGGAAAACCATGTTTTTGCAGGGCAAAGTTGGTGCTGTCAGCCAAATCCTGCAGGGTGTCGATCAATGTTCCATCCAGGTCAAAAATACAAAGCTTTATCAACGCCCACATGTTCCTTTCTGCATCGACGCCCATAGTGCCGATGCCATTTGCCGTTCCATTTCAATTTTATCACTCTTGACGAGCATTTGCATGGACGGGAAGGAACAGCCGCGGTTGGTTCAGTATCGAGAAAGGCTCTGCTATAATGAAAAAAAGATCAGAATGGGAATTGCGGAGGTGGAGGATATGGCAGACAACTGCCGAAAGAGTCGGGGCGGCTCTGTTTCTGACGGATTATACGGGCTCGGTTTCATCGGAGCCTTGGTCTATTATCTCCAGCAGGCTACCTCGCTGTGGACAGGGATCATTGGCATTTTCAAGGCATTGGTGTGGCCGGCTTTTATGGTTTATGAACTGTTAACCTACCTGAAAATGTGAATGGGGAAGGAATCTCTGCCATATGAAATTTGTTACATTTATGGATGATGGTCAGGCCAGAGTGGGAGTGCTCTCCTCAGGCCGGGTGAGTCCACTGGATGTGCTCTTGGGAACATCAGTGGGTTCCATGCTGGATCTTATCGACAGGTTCCAGCCACAGTGCCTTGCGGCTATAAATCAGCGCTTGATTGCCGGGAACAGCCCAAGTTACGCGTTGAGCGATATAAAACTATTGGCTCCTATCCCGTATCCCAGGCGCAATGTTTTTTGCCTGGGGAAGAATTATGCCGAACATGCCCAGGAAATAAAGATATCCCAGATAACCGATACGGCTGTACCCACCCATCCTATCTATTTTACCAAGGTTGCATCTCCGGCTATTGGTCATGGTGATATGATCCTGGTACCGAAACGGATAACCGTAGAGGTCGACTATGAGGTGGAACTGGCAGTGGTTATCGGCAAGGAGGGTGTCGACATCCCGGTAGAGGAGGCGGAGGAATACATATTCGGCTACACCATCGGCAACGACATCTCGGCTCGCAATCTGCAAGCTGAACGCAAACAGTGGTTCAAAGGCAAAAGCCTGGACAGTTTTTGCCCAATGGGACCTGTATTGCTGCATAAAAGCGCGCTGCCATTGCCTGTTGAATCGTCGATCCAGTGCCGTGTCAATGGCGAATTGAGACAGGACTCCAATACCCGTAACCTGATTTTCGATATTCCCAGCATTATAAGTGATCTATCCCAGGGGATGACCCTAAAACCCGGGGACATAATTCTCACTGGCACCCCTAGCGGGGTGGGGATGGGATATGATCCCCCCCGTTACCTGAAGGATGGGGACAAGGTGGAATGTTATATTGAAAATATCGGGGTATTGAGCAACCGGATCAAGATCATTCCATAAGAAAACCGGGTATAAATATCAGGAGCCGCGGATAAAATCCGCGGCTCCTGGTCTATTCTGATCCGGGTCAGGTTTATTCTGCTGGCGGGGGGGGCGGAGAAGCCGGGGGAGGAGGAACAGGTACGACCGGCGGGACTGTCGCTGCGATTTCTGCAGTCGATACCTCGGTGTAACCCGGCCTTTGCCGGTAAACCGTGAGCACTATGATACCCAGGGCAAAACACGCCACAATCAGCGAAACAAAAAATCCAGCGACGGGCAGTTTGCTGAGTAAAACGATGGCTGCGAAGACGATCAGGAAGGCTGCTAACAATGAGGTTTTGGCGCCTCCTTTGACCGATTTGGTCATTGCCCGGGCCAATGCGTCACTGGCGATGACCTTGGAGAGCATCAGGCCAATGATGAAACAGAACATCAGGATCATGGCCAAAGGAATGCCGATGACGGTGATCATCAGCAGGATGACTCCTAAGGGAACCAGCAGCAGGGTCACTACACCCCAACCGAAGGAGCCCAAGGGTGCTTCCCGGGCCGTTTTACCGAGGCGGGGCAAGAATCTGGGTACCAGCCACAGGGCTATTCCCCAGACCAGCAATCCTGCGGCCAGGGACCATAGCGTACCCATTAGGTCGAATTTCTTGTCGGCAGCCCTGGGAATGGCGGGAGTGCCTTGACCTGGTTGAACCCTCGGTTCCAATCGGTTTATAATGCCAATTTTGGCACCGGGTTCAACCTTAGCCTCATTGGCAGAATTGTAATCTATCTGTCCGCCTACGGTTGCCGAAGGACCAATATTAAAATTTTGAACGTCCCATAGCCTTACATCGCCACCTACCGGGCTATTCAGGGTGAATTGATTGCCTCCGCCCAGGACCTGCCCGGCTACAGGTCCATTGACTTGGACTGTGTTTCCAAAGGTCATCAAGTCCCGTTTAACCAGTCCGTTTTGCCCGGTGGAAATTGTGTTTGCTGCAGCTGTTACGCTGCCTTCCACCGGACCGTTGATCGCGATGGTATTTGCGGCAACGCGGACGTCACCTTGTACCGGGCCGTTGATTTGCAGGGTATTGGATGCACCGATAACGTCGCCGGTGACCAGGCCATTGATGGTAATGGACTGACCGGCGCAAAACACATCACCATCCACATCTGCGCTGACGGTCAGAGTGGTCCCGCTGACAAAAAGCGGGCCTTTGATCTTGGTTCCAGAAACGCTGACGGTTTCACCACTCCTGAAGTCAACTGCCAAAGCTGGTGATATCAACACCAGGGCCAGGAATGCCACTAGCAGACTTACAGCCAAGTGCCTATTGTTTCTCTTCATTTGTCAACCCCCCATTCCCAGTTTCGCCTTGAGGTCTGTTTGCAGTACCGTGTCTAACTTGATTATAATTCAAAAAATCAGGGTTGAGGAGAAATCATACCTGGCTAGGGCAAATTATGGTTGGTTTCCGCCAAGTATCAGGATTGCCTTATACTTGTATTAATTGCGGAAGGAGGAGACAAATGCTTTGGTGGCTGCAGTACCTTTTCATCATAAATATCGTGGCTCTACTGGTTTATGGTTGGGATAAATGGCAATCTGGAAGGTGCGGTTACCGGATACCGGAGGCAACACTCATAAGTATGGCAGCCCTGGGAGGTACGGTTGGAGCCTTGACGGCCATGTATGCATTCCGGCACAAGACCCGGAACCTCCTGTTTCGCTGGGGGCTGCCCCTGATCCTGGTTGTCCAGCTGGCAGCAGTCCTATTATTTTGGAGGTTTTAGATTATTTGACTCGTCATTCGATTCTGAGCTGCCCCTCGCAGTCCACATGGACCGCTCCAGGTTCAGCCGGACGGATCACGGCTTTGCAAACCATGAAATCGCCATTAATCGATCCCTGCAGGATTTCGGTCACCAGCCCGGCGTAATTCAAACGCCCGATATAGATGAAATCATTTTGGTCTGTACCTATCAGAGCATATTGGCCGTCCGGCGGCACCGAGAGCTTGCTGAAGCCTTTCATTTTCCGCGTATAAATGGTCTTGTCCGCCTGGTTATAAAGGAGCAGGGTATCATTACTATGCAGACAAGCAATTCTCTTGATATTGGCATTTGCAAGCACTTTGGTCAGGCGATTGTTGGCATCGGTACGGTAGATCATGTTGGTGACCGGACCCGAAATCAGGAGATAGGTCACGTTGGTCTGGGCTGAAAAGGCCACCGCCTGTATCATCGACCCTCTAGCCAGACCGCTTATTTTCGGCTCGACTGGCATATTGTCGAAATCTAAATTCACCGATTTCAGAGTGACGGTGACTCCTCTGGCTTCAGGCTGGGTGGTGGCGATCAAGGCCAGGTGAGAGCCGGGAGCCCAGGCAAAATAGGTCACTTCCTCTTCAGCCAGCAGCGGCTCTTCTTTTACCAGCTGGTTATCGGCGTCATAAAAAGCAACCCCAGATTCGCCGACTTTAGCCCAGTATTTTTGGTCGTATGACAGCCAGCTCAAGTCAACCGACTCAGTTTGGGCTTCACTTATGGTCTGTTGGACGAATGCGGCTTCGGGAATCAGCAGGTAACGGTCCAGAAAAAGGTAGATACAAGCCTGGAGAACCAGAGCCAGGGCGACAGTTTTGAGGAATGACTTCATCCGACTGCCTCCTTATATCACCAGGATAGCGGTGGGAATATAGCGCTCGCCCAGCAGGTCACAGGGTTTGTTGATAACCTGGCCCTGGTAGTACATGGTGGTGCTGGACCCTCCGTCTAGATTGGCAGCGGTGATGGCTCCGTTCTCGTAAAGAATGTTCTGAACATCAAC
>JAAZOA010000317.1 GCA_012798055.1 Syntrophomonadaceae bacterium
CAAGAACCTCATGCTGAGCGATGAACTGATCGGAGCAGTCCGCAGGAAGATGTTTAACGTCTGGGCGGTTGAACATATTAATGACGGATTGGAGATCTTGACCGGAGTACCGGCCGGTGAAAAGACCGAAAGCGGAGAGTTTCCTCCCGGCAGCATACATTACCTGGTAAGCCGCAAGCTGGCCCAATGGGGGAGCAGGAGCACGGCAATAATGGGGGGCGCTTTAAGGAACCGGGCTAAAACAGGCAGCCTGATCCGGAGACCAAGGAGGTAATATCGGTGCAGAGATTTAAAGGCTTGTTGTTGGCTGCAGCATTGGTTATGATTATGGCAGCAGCCGCTGGGTGCAATGGACAGCTGGGATCATGGTTGCAAAAAGCCAAGGGGCCGGAACCGCAACTTATCAAGGTCCATATTCAGTTCACCAATCAAAAAGACCTGGTTTGTTATGTGAAGAGCCTGGGAATAGAAAAGGATGCCCAGGTGTACACCGGCGGACCTTCAGCCAATAATATGTATGACCGGAATGGCAACATAACCGGCTCCTTCAATTACCAGCAGGTCATGTATATGGAAATACTACCAGAAGATGCAACCGGCCAAAATTAGGGTTTACTACAGAAAGGAGTTGGTTTTTATGGATTATGTAGAAGCCAAATGCATGCTGTGCGGGAAGGTCTACCAACTGGGCGAGGACGACAAGGATTTTAAAAAGATAAGCGACCCTAACAAACCGGGTACATATATATGCGACCTTTGTGCCAATAGGGTAAGGTACGAGTCTGATGATAAAAAGAAGCATCCCAAACCCCAGAGCAACTGATTTCAGGCCCGAATTGCCAAGTTAGTCCCCCAATCGGAGCAGATAATGTTTTATCCTTCTCTATATGGTATGACTTGCACTGCGAACCGACTGATTTCAGGCGTCGGATCGGGTTGCGCCAGCAAAGTAATCCATACCTTCCGGGGTATGGATTTTCTCTGCCCTCGCTTGCAAGGCTATTTTTACCGTGCTTTTGCATAGACCAAGCGAAAATTATTCTTTAGAATAATAGAAATGATGACAATCCGAAACCATGCCGGAGAGGGGACTGAAAAACTTGGAAGCGGAAAATCATGGATTGGACAAAAAACTCTTTGCCTATCTCAACAAGTCTATCGCTGCCACCCCGTACTACCAATTACTGAATATAGAACTGCGGTCTCTTGCACCTGGAAGTGCCGAATTCCAGGTAATAGGTGGTGCTCTCCACACCAACCCCATGGGACTGGTCCATGGCGGGCTGATTACCTCCATTGCTGATGCGGCTATGGGCAATGCGGTACGAAGTCTGTCGGTCAAAGGGGTAAGTGTTGACATTTCGGTCGCCTTGCCTGCCACTGCCCGCCTGGGTGAGACAATCATCGCCCGGGGAAAGGTATTGAAAAGCGGAAATAACCTGCTTTTTGCCGAGGCTCTGGTCCATGCCGGCGAACGCCTGGTGGGACACGGCAAGGCTACATTTTACAAACTGGCGGATATCAAATTGTAAAACAGGAGAACCGTATGAATCGTACACTGTTCAACCTCAAGGAATACGGGGTGTTCACCTTTATTTCCACTTCCCAGGCCTTAAAAGCGGAGCGCGTCCTGAAACAGGCCAGCATTGATTTTCTGATGATGCCAACCCCCCGCGAAATATCTACCAGCTGTGGCCTGGCGGTCAAAGTAGCCAGTGAAGACCTGGGCGAGAGCTCAGAAGTACTGCGACAGAACCGGGTTCAGGTGGATGGAGCTTATCAGGTGAGCCAATTACAGGGCAAAACCAGGACGGAAAGGGTCATTGATGGCTAGCTGGAAGGAAAAGCTCGAGGGAATTTTGGGGAGAGGGGGAGTCCTGGAGCTAAACCTGGCCGAGTTCAATCCCCGCCCTGAACAGATCAGATTTGCTTTAGCCGTGGCGGCAGCATTCGAAAACGAGACATTTCTGATGGCAGAAGCCGGCACCGGAGTGGGAAAAACCTTTGCTTACCTGCTGCCCGCTCTGATGTGGTCCAAACAAGAACAGGAAAAAGTGGTCTTGTCCACCAAAACCAAGGCCCTGCAGGCGCAAATCGTGGACCGTGACCTGCCGCAACTGGAAAGAGCTCTAGGCGGTAAAATCAATTACTGCGAAGCCAAAGGACGCGAAAATTTTCTGTGTTGGCACAAATATCAAAATATCATTGCCGGTAAAATCCGCCTGGAAAAAGATCAAGTCCCCTTTGTGGAGAAGATCCTGGGCTGGGCAGAATCTACCCGTTCGGGGGATCGCAAAGAACTGAAACTTGGCCAGTCCTTAATGCGTCACTGGGAAATCGTAGCTGCAGAGCGGTATGCCTGCCAGCGTGAATTATGCCAGCATCATGAGAAATGCTTCCGCATGAAGATGCTTAAATCCTTGGCCAAAGCAGACCTCATCGTGACCAACCACGCCATGCTCCTCACCGATTTGATGATGGGTAACAGCATCCTGCCTGAATATAATCATCTCATCATCGATGAAGCCCACAACTTCAATAAAGAGATG
>JAAZOA010000318.1 GCA_012798055.1 Syntrophomonadaceae bacterium
ACCATAGCCAGGTAGTCCCCCTCCAGGCGCAGGGTAGGGATTCCGATCAGGAATCCGAACAGGGCGGCCACAAGAGCCCCGCCTAACAAAGCCAGGGCGAAGGAAGCGGAGTAATGTACCGAGAGTATGGCGGCTGAATAGGCCCCCAAGCTCATGAAGCCAGCATGGCCCATGGAGAGCTGGCCGGTCACCCCGGTGATGAGATTAAGTCCCAGGGCCAGGATTATATTGATACCGATAAATATCATGATGCGCAGGTAATAAGCATCGATATTCTGGGTCAGGAACGCGTCCACTGCGTGTCACCTACACTTTTTTGGCTATTTTCTTGCCCAACAGCCCCTGCGGCCTTATCAGCAGGACCAGGATCAGGATGGCGAAAGCGATCGCGTCTTTGTATGATGAGGATAGGTAAGCCACCCCCATAATCTCCATTATCCCCAGGGTGAGCCCGCCGATCATAGCTCCGGGTATTGAGCCTATTCCCCCCAGGACTGCTGCTGCGAAGGCTTTCATGCCCGCCATGGTCCCCATATATGGCCAGACTGCATTATAGTATATCCCCACCATTACGCCGCCGGCAGCAGCCAGGGCCGAGCCGATGGCAAAGGTGGCAGAGATTACCTGGTTGACATTTATGCCCATCAGGGAGGCAGCCTCGATATCCTGGGAACAAGCCCTCATGGCCTTGCCCAGCTTGGTCCGGTGTATCATGACCTCCAGCCCCACCATCAGCAAAGCTGAGAACACCAGGATCAGGACCTGCAGAGACGAAACCTGGATTCCCCCGAGCTCAAAAGTGGTGGCCCTGAACACCTCAGGATAACGGGTGGTGTTGGAACCGCGATAGAGCAGCATGGCGGTGGAGAGGAATATGGAAACCCCGATGGCGGAGATGAGGGCAGACAGGCGCGATGACCTGCCCCGCAGGGGCCGGTAGGCGATGCGCTCCACGAGCATCCCCAGCACCATGCAGAAGACCATAGCTCCCAGTAGAGCCACGAACACGTTGATCCCGGCAGTCACCAGGAAGAGCCCGACGAAGGCCCCGAACATATAGATTTCCCCGTGGGCGAAGTTGATCAGCTGTACGATGCCGTAGACCATGGTGTAACCCAAAGCGATCAAGGCATAAGTGCTGCCCAGGGTAAGGCCGTTGATGAATTGCTCCCAGAACATAGATTTCCTCCCGCGCATGATTCGAGTACCTAAAGTTTAACACAGCCCCCGGGGCTTAACTGTTAAACCCTAGCTGCTGCTGGGATTGGATTCTGATCTCATCCTGCTGCATTTGGCCCGCCCAATGAAGTGGGCGGGCCAGCGCAGTCCAGGTTTTATAACCTCGGCTATTTTATGGTGACGGGGATCTTTTCCAGGAGAGCCGGGAATTTGTCGCCTTTGACGGTCAGCAGGCAAACCGGGCTCTTGATGGGTTCACGGTTGGGGCCGAAAGTGGTGACCCCGGAAACGCCAGGATAGTCTTTGAGCTTGGCCAGTTCAACTTTATAGACGCTGGGATCGGTGCTCTTGGCGTCAGTCATGGCTTTGGCTATGATCATGACTGCATCGTAATACTGGGCCGAGAACATATCCGGATCCTCATTGAATTTTGCCCGGTAAGCCTCCAGGAATTTGGCGGTCTCAGCACTAGGCTGGTCAGTGGAGAAGCCTGCGTAGAAGATAACCTTCTCTTTTACCGCATCTCCGCCCAGCTTGGCCAGGTCCTGGCCGTAAAGGCCATCCCCGCCTACCATAGTGATATCCAGGCCTTTTTTCTTGGCTTCGTTCATGATCAGGGCAGCTTCAGTATAGTAGCCGGTGAACACCAAGGCATCGGCTCCGGCATTCTTGAGCTTGGTCACCTGGGCGGTGAAATCGGTCTCCCCGTCATTGATGCT
>JAAZOA010000319.1 GCA_012798055.1 Syntrophomonadaceae bacterium
CAAAGGATTTCAATAGACTCGTTTATTATTGGCCTATCCAGGAATACCTCCTGGAAGGCTAAAGACGCTGCTGCAGGAAATCGACCATGCATGTCGCGGTCTGGTTTCACGTATTCTTCATAACGGGTAAGCATGAAGAAAGCGGAGCCGAAAATGTCCAGTCCCAAAAAGAGGCAATTTTCATCTTCAACAAGATAACTACTGTGACCTGACTCCAGCATGCTCTCAATTCCATAAATAACCGGTAACTGATAGTCAATTAATGGGATCCCACGCAACTCTATATCCACGTTCCATCTCTTCAACGGTGGTTGCGGCAACGACTCGGCTTTCAACCACTGGTTTTCAGGAAATTGGAACAATATGTCCGAAATATGCAGCTTTTTATTGTCATATGTTGAGGGGTCTTCTATTAAGACATCCCGGCGATTTTCCGCGAGTATCTCTACATCCAGATTCCAAAGATATCCCATCAGTGTTTGTACTATATAGGTTCGTTCATTTATATATGAATCGGGAACACGGACTACTAACAATGATTGCACCTTCAAACCCTGTAAATTATCCCAACATATCCCAATAATATTGAATCACCCTGCGATCCCCAAATACGCAACCAATTATTGTTTTCGATGGACTATTCCCTCGGTCATAATTCCCGTTACATACCATTTGTTCACATCTTGATATAGATGTTTTATATTATTATTCAATATTTTTAGAATAAATTGCATTCCCCCGATGGATCTGAAAAATCCAGCTTTTTTTACGCCAGCTAAAACTTTTACTGAGTATTCATTTGAGCAGGGCATTAACTGAAAATTTATACATCCCCATTTTTGTTTTGTAGCAAACATTTGTAGTTCATCGACCAAAGCTGGTAGCCCGTGTTCGAAATGATCAGGTCTAAGAACTATATCCATTATATCTAGGATCCATGAATGTTCTGACATTGCCAAAACAGCGTAACCTACTAATTCTGAAATATGATACAGGCCTACAACTTGATGATCATAATAAGGATTTTGCCCGACTCTCCAGTTCATAAACTGACTATCCCGATCAACCGTTATTAAATCAGGTAAATCTCTCGAGATACTATTTTTGAGCTGGTCTGTAACAGCATCAAATTCATTTAACAATGCTATATGATATTTAATGTTTTTCGAGCCGGGAAATGATAAAACTCCTTTTATTTTAATAAAACTTAAAATCAGTAAGTAAATTAAGCGTTTAAGAATTCCTTTTAGAGTTTTTTGCCCGTTATGCAAACAATATTGTTTATATGCAAGGGTTACGGATGTTACATACCAATAATTACTAAGTCCCTTGTCGAAAAATGAAAATCCAATTTTAGAAAAGGGCTTGTTTGCACCGGTAAATCCCCAAATCATTTGGATCCCGTTAGAAATAGCCTTAGCAAATACGAGTGCATACATTTGAGAAAATACATTCTTACCCCTTTGCTCTTGATGAACCAGTGTTTCTTCACTTTTAGCAGACAAAATAGTCTTACCAGCTCTTATTAAAGGTATAGGTAATAATGCTTGTGTGCCAATAATATCGTTGTTCTCTTCGGCAACAACAAAGACTTGCTGTAATTGATTGTATAAATTAAACTCCCAATCCCATTCAGACAAAGATCGTTTCTTGCTTGAGTTGTTTTCAATAAAAGCCATTACAGAATCTTGATCTTTTCGTTCCATTGATCTAAAGTGCATTGATTCTTCTCTTTCCCGTAAAAACATATATAAAATAAGCGCCAGTCAATGTTAAACACAGTACTATCATTAATACTGGTTGATCTATCAGGAACTTAATAAACAATATAGGAATAATGAAGCCAATTACATTCATTAAAACAGGTGAAACTGCTGACCAGACTTCTCCCCAAATCACTCCACTCATTTTAAAGATCAATGCTCCAAAATAGCTATATAGGAGGAAGTTCATACCGCCAAACAGTGCTATCGCAAGTTGTGCATCATCGTTCAGTCCACCATATACTAATGCGGATGTTGCCAGAATAATATAGACTACATTGAATATTAAATACTCCTTCTGTTTCCCCAGAATTGAAAAAACAGAAGATATTGGTGATGACAAAAAGTTGAATAGTAAATAGGGACTTAATAAGCGAAGATAAACACCGGCTTGTACCCAGTCAGCCCCGAAAAACAATCCGATTATTTCAGGGCCAATTATCGCAAGTGTGGCAATAGGGAATAGGCCTATTGATAGTAATTGCCTGAATGTTAAAATGACCAACTTATCTAATGTCCCTTGGCGATGTGCCAGTTCTGCCTGTGGAAATAACACCTGAAAAAAGGAACCACCTATTATTCCCATTGGGCTAGAAACTACTTTTTGTCCTAAAGCATAAAGACCTACAATTGCTGGAGAGAAGAAGTAGCCGAGTAATAAAACCGGGGTCATAGTAGAAAATGCATTCAATATTGCTGCCCATATTTGATATAAAGGAAATTCTTTATAAATAATCGCTTGTTCTGTGGCTCCCTTAATAGATATTCTTTTTAGGTATAAGTAATCGTCCCGGTGAATCTGCCATGCTAACCTACTAGAAGCAGCGACCTGGCCAGCTAGATCCCCTAGAATCAAACCTCCTGCAAGCGCGGGGGTGTTAATTGTACCCAAGCCAATCTGTGTGACAACGGCAACGCTGCTTCGAGTAATCTGCCGAACAGCTAACCGCTTAAACTGCTTGCGTCTAGTACTCCAATAATTGAATGCTTGAAACAATCCGACAGCTAATAAGCTCAATGGCATTAGCCATAACCAATTCGCAAGATCCGGTGCACTTAGCAAATCGGCTACCTGTCGGCGAAAAATGCCTTTCATGACGATTGTGAAAGTTGCCATACCTACACATATTAATACTGAGAGTGCCAGTAAATTTGCAGCATCTTCATCCTTTTCCGGCAATACTATCGCAAGTTCATATCGCCAACAAGCTACAACCGATAATATTCCCAATATGGAAGCATATAACGCAAATATTCCAAAATCATCAGGACTGTATAGACGAGTCAAAATCGGAGACACAAGTATCAATAAAAGCTGGGCAAACGTGGTCCCAGTCATCAATGTAACAACATTTCTGCCGAAACTGCCTGCGGGTATGCTTCTTTTGATGAGACCATTGATTGTTTCCATAACCTATCTACTTGGCGAAACGCAAAACGTTCGCAGGATAGCGCTGTAGCTCTTGTCCTCTATAAATCTGTTCAAGCAAGTAAAGTGATTTTCTCCCTTCCAATCCTCCAGTGCTGGGTCTGACCCTGCTATCCAGTGTATCAATCACATTCCTGTAATAACCGCTGTGCCCGAAACCATACACTGAAGACGGATTTGTGCTGGCTTTATCGATATCCTCATCGTAGTCTTTTTGGTCAGCGAAATTCCATTGCTCTATTCTATTTAATGATGCTCCACCTACCCGGACCGAACCTTTTTCGCCCAGGATGGTTATCGAACCTTCAATATTCTGGGGATAGGTGAGCATAGTCACATTGATGCTGCCTATTGCCCCGTTTTGAAATCTGATGATGGCTGAACCGGTATCTTCAGCTTCGATGTTGCGAGCCAGGGTACCAGTAATTGACTTCACTTCGGCGATGGGCCCGCCAAACCACTGCACCATATCCACATAATGGGCCGCCTGGTTCATGAATGCCCCTCCGTCCAGTTCCCAGGTGCCGCGCCAGGGTGCCATATCATAATAATCCTGGGGCCGGGTCCAGAAGACATTGGAGGTGATCATATATACCCTGCCGAACCGCCCTTCTTCAAAAGCCCTCCTAACCAACTGGATACTGGGATTGAGACGATTCTGGAGTACCACAAATAGTCTTACTCCAGCTTCCTCGCATACCTGTATCATCTGGTCGGCCTCGTTAATCCTGCAGGCCATAGGTTTTTCGCTGATGACATGCTTGCCATGCTGGGCGGCTTGAATGCCATGTTGCGGATGCAAGCCTGAAGGGGTGCAGATCGAGATCAAATCTATTTCCGGATCTCTTAGCATATCCTCGTATTTAGCAGTCCATCTGGAGATCTGATACTTCTCAGCCGCTTCTCTGGCCCGCTCAGGAATGATGTCGCAGCAAGCCAAACATCTGGCATCAGGCAAACCTGCGATAGCTTCAAAATGGTTCTTGGAAATTCGGCCGCAGCCTATCAGGCCAACGTTTAACATAATAACCTCCCTCTATTACAGCAACTCAATATTTGCTCGCTCCCGAATATTCTTCATGGCGTTTTTGGTGTCAAAAATAAAGTGGGCATGCTTCTGCACGAAATCATAATCGATGCCCCGGGTATGGTTGGCAGTTATCACTACTAAATCAGCCTTGCGGAGCTCTTCATCTGAGAGACTGGGCAGGCCTTGCATGGCTTTCCCGTTCTTCCCGCACTCCTTCACGTAAGGATCGAAAAACGTGACTTCAGAACCAACCTTCTCAAATTGTTCGATTACCCTCAGCGCAGGGCTCTCCCGCCAATCATCTACGTCCCCCTTGTAGGCCACCCCTAAGACCAGCACCTTAGCGCCATTCAGGGCTTTCTTGAAGCGGTTGAGGATTTTCCCGGCCCGCTCCACCGTGTATTCAGGCATGCGGTCATTTATCATCATGGAGGACTCGATCATCGAGGTATGGAATCCGAATTCCCTGGCTTTCCAGGACAGGTAATAGGGATCCAGGGGTATACAGTGCCCTCCCAAGCCGGGACCGGGGTAGAAGGGAGTATACCCAAAGGGCTTGGTCTTGGCTGCTTCAATGACTTCCCAGATATTTATGTCCATCTTATGGCATAAAATGGCCATTTCGTTTATCAACCCGATGTTTACATTGCGGTAGGTGTTTTCCAGGATTTTTTCCATCTCGGCTATCCGGGGCGATGAGGCTTCGAAAACTTCGCCCTCCAGTACATTCCTGTACATAGCCGCTACCACCTCGGTGGCATCGCGGCCTACTCCCCCTACTACTTTAGGGGTGTTCTTCGTCTGGTATATTAAATTACCGGGATCCACCCGCTCGGGGGAGAAGGCCAGATAGAAGTCCTGCCCGCATTTCAGTCCCGAGCCCTTTTCCAGAAGCGGCAGCATCAATTCTTCGGTCGTGCCCGGGTAGGTAGTGGATTCCAATACTACCATGCTGCCTTTGCGCAGGTATTTGGCTATGGCAATAGTGGAATCGCGGACATAGCTGATATCGGGCTGCTGATATTCATCCAGCGGGGTGGGAACCGCTATGGCTACAAAATCAACATCCTTGACGAATGAAAAATCACAGGTAGCTGAGAGCATGCCTTTACGCACCAACTCCGCTAGTTCGCTGTCGACCACATCCCCTATGTAATTGATACCCTGGTTGACCATCTCCACTTTGCTGTCCTGGATGTCGAAGCCAATCGTCTTATACCCTGCTTTAGCCTTTTCCACCGCCAATGGCAGGCCCACATAACCGAGCCCGACCACTCCGACCTTTATATCGCGGCTGGCGATTTTGTTCAATAACGTCTGTTTCACTCGTGCGATGCCTCCTAGACTGATAGCGAATAGGTTTGTCTGGAATAGATTTTTCAACTGCGCTTATGATACTGCACTTATGTTTTCCATATTTCTGGCCAGAAAATCCAACACCCGGTTCAATGCTCTCGTTTCAGTAGGTAAATTGACTATCCTTCGGCAAATATCGCTTGCCACCGGGGTGCTGCGGGTGTCTAAGTTCCATCCTGCATTGTTAGCGTTCACTGGATATAGCGGGCAATCGAACCAATCCCCCAGGATGACTTTTTCTTTTATGGCTGCATTACGGAACGCGTCTCTATTGTTTACCAATAATGGATATCGAAGAAAAACATGGTTTGCAAACTGGTTCCGATCAACATGATTCCTGTTATTTTGCCTCAGGAATTCTGTATAAGCCTGGGCATTCTTCTTTCTCAATGCATTGAGCTCGTTCAAACCTGCAATAGAACTGAGGCCTTTTCTCATCTGGCAAGCAGCTATACCTTTAAAATAACCGGCCGGCATCTCGGTACCGCAGATTTCTTCCCCAGAAGAACTGCCCACGACCAGGTTATTCTTGCTGAGAAATCTGTACAGATTCACCATGGGCCAGTAGGTAAAATCATTGATAAGGTAGCGCCTGGCGAAATACAAAGTATGTAGATTTAAGGTCTCCGATAAAGCCGGCTTAATCTTTTCCCTTTCCAGGCGCAATATTTTCCCTTTCAAGCCGCTATGATGGACCACTGAGAATCCGCCGATCCCGGTCGAAAACGGCTTGGACCACTGGGTAGAAAAAAAGGATGCATCACAGTAACTTCCATTGGGTTTGCCATTGTAGGAACCTCCAAATCCATGGGTACAGTCCTCTATTGCGTAGAG
>JAAZOA010000320.1 GCA_012798055.1 Syntrophomonadaceae bacterium
ATATGGGAAACCCCACCCATACCACTTTGCTTATACGTGCAAAACGGAACGATAGTCTTATTGGAGAAATCATAACTTTCCAAAAAGGTGAATAATGCCATCGGCATCGTCCCTATCCAGTAGGGATAACCAAGGAAAATAACTTCATAGGCGTCCATGTTCTGCACCCTGGTCTTAAGCTGCGGACGGATGTTCTCCTTGCTTTCCCGGGTGGCCAGGTCCAAACAAGCATAAAATTCGTCGGGATAGGGGTTAACCGTCTTAATTTCAAAGATATCGCTGCCAACCAGGGAATGGATCTGATTGGCTATTTTGCGGGTATTACCGGTGTGGGAAAAATAAGCTACCAGAACTGTATTCCTTGGTGACGGCGGTTGTGCTGGGGGTTCAGCACTATTGCCTCCTGTTGTTTGCTCATTCCCGGCATTGGTTGCTTTTTGCTCCTGGCTGCCGGTTTGGCCGGTGGTTGTCTCTACGCTATCTGCTTTGCTGATGTTGCCGGTGTTGGTGGCCGGCTGTTCTTTAGCCGTGGTCTGGTTGCCTGGAATCTCACTGCCATTGCCTTCTGGCTCCTCTGTATTTTGGACGCTTTTAAGGCCGCATCCGGCTATGCCTAGAGACACTAAGCCGGCTCCTAGACTACTGATAAACTTTCTCCTATCCATATAAATATACTCTCCATTCATCGCTTGCAGTAAATTTGAAACACAGGATCGAATATTTATCGAACTGGGCGTTTTAGGAGGCAAGTGTACGAAAAATAACTCTCTGTATAGGTGCAAGTCACCAGCTCCCACCCCGCTTGGCCCAACTTGTTCAATAATTCGGCAAGACTTACCGGATCACTGTGGCGGGCAGAGGTGTATTCCCACTTCTGCAGCGTGTCGTCTCCCTGGGTTTTTACCTGTTCCATGAACGATTTCCCCTTTCCTGGCGTTGTTGTTTAATAAGTCCAAACATGTACTGGTATCTATATACATATTACGTTAATTATAATACTTTGCTATCGCAGCACACAGGCGAAATATAAATGCCCTGGAGCCAATTTCGACGGCCTGGTTCCAGTCTCCGCCAAGCCGGAGGATGATTGCCCGCGACCAGGATTTATCAGTTCTTCCTAATGGATCGCAAAATGGGCCCGACCATAGCCATACTCCAACCGGGCAAAAGATGCTATTATAATCTATAGACGAAAAAAGAGCGTATGAAAGCAGGTAATAGCTGATGGATGGTGCTTTGCCAATATCACCCTCGGAGAGGAGCATTATAATTACTGGTTGTGCTGGTTTTGTCGGGTTTCATCTTGCCAGACGCCTGCTGGACCAGGATTGCGAAATAGTCGGTTTTGACAATCTCAATGATTACTATGATGTTGAGCTCAAACTCAAACGGCTCGAATTGCTTCATGATTATAAAAATTTCGGTTTCCGCAGGGGTGATGTGGCGGTCAAAAAACAGGTAGAAGGATTGTTTGCGGACCACCGCCCGGAGATTGTCGTTCACCTGGCAGCCCAGGCAGGGGTGCGCTACAGCATCGAAAATCCCGAAGCTTATATCCAGTCCAACATCATCGGCTTCTTTAATATTCTGGAAGCTTGCCGCAGTCACCCGGTGCAACACCTGGTGTATGCCTCCTCTAGTTCAGTCTATGGAGCCAATCGGAAAATCCCTTTTTCCACCGAAGACAGGGTGGACAAACCGGTCAGCTTGTATGCGGCTACCAAGAAATCCAATGAATTGATGGCATATACATATAGTCACTTGTACAATATCCCTGCCACTGGTTTGCGTTTTTTCACTGTATATGGCCCTTGGGGTAGGCCGGACATGGCTTACTTTTCCTTTACCCGTGATATCCTGGAGGGCAGACCCATAAAGGTTTTCAACCATGGCGACCTTTACCGGGATTTCACCTACATTGACGACATCGTCACCGGAATAGTCAGTGTAATGGGCAGGCAGCCGGAGCAGGACGAAAACGGCACCCGGCACAAAGTTTATAACATCGGTAACAACAAGCCCGAAAAACTATTGGATTTCATAACCACACTGGAGATGTGTCTGGGTCAGCAAGCGATTAAAGAATACCTGCCCATGCAGGCTGGGGATGTATATCAGACTTATGCGGATGTGACCGAGCTGATGAATGATTTCGGTTTCAAGCCAGATACGCCCATCAGTGTCGGTTTGAAAAATTTCGTGGATTGGTATCGTGACTACTACCGGATTTAATTCTGGGCGGGGCGATTAAGCAAAAAGGCAGCATAGCAGGGTACGGGCTGAGGTTCAGCAGGTACCCTGCTTTCTTATTGTCCAGAGAGTGTCGGCAGTTTTTTGCCTTTATTTGACGTATTTGTACATAACGAGGGTAAAAACCACTGTTTTCCTACAAAATCAAATAGTCTGAAATAGAGGAGTTCTGCTGATGAAAAGATGCACCAATTGTATTTTGCCTGAAACCACCCCCAATATCGAATTTGACTCGCATGGGGTGTGCAATTTCTGCCGTGACCACCAAACGCTTATAACGCCCAAAGACAGGTCCCTGGAAGCACTGTTGGAACAGTACCCTGGAGAAGGCGACTACGACTGTATCCTCGGATTAAGCGGCGGCAGGGATAGTTCTTACGCGCTCTATCTGCTGACCCAGGTATACAAAAAAAAGGTTCTGGCCATACATTATAAAAGCCCGCTATCGACTGAGCAAGGGACCAATAATGCCGTTAAGATAGCAGAAGCCTTCGATACCGAGCTGATGATCATTACCGACAAAAATGACTTGCACCGGAAGACTTTTCGCAATAATTTTGTGGCCTACGTCAAAAAGCCCAGAATAGCGATGGTATCGATGATG
>JAAZOA010000321.1 GCA_012798055.1 Syntrophomonadaceae bacterium
CTCTTGGTTGGTCCAATCCAGCCATCCTGGCTGGATTATTGTCTGCCTTCGGATTGTTGGGTCTATTCATAAGCAATGAGCGTCGGGTACTGCATCCCATGATCGACCTGACTCTTTTTCGCAACCGGGTTTTTGTAATCGGCAACCTTTGCGGGTGGCTCTCCTTCGCCGCCATGTTCGCCAACAATATACTGTTGCCCTTCTATCTGCAGCATGTGTTGGATTGCAGTCCAACCCAGGTCGGATTACTGCTGACTGCATTTCCCGTAGCTATGGCCATAACTGCCCCTATCAGCGGACGGGTCTCGGATGAATATGGTCCTCTGTGGCTTACTTTTGCGGGCTTGTTGATAACTGCTCTGGGTCTATTTTATTTCTCGACTCTGTCCCCTACTACCGCTATTCTCCGCGTGGTCCCGGGCTCTGTACTGATGGGCATGGGCGCGGGTATTTTTCAATCCCCTAACAACAGCAGCGTTTTGAGTTCGGTCCCCCCGAGAAAGCTCGGTTTGGCCGGGGGGATCAACGCTTTGGTCAGGAACATGGGAATGATCATAGGCATAGCCTGGTCGGTATCCCTTTTTGAATTCTGGGGTGGGGTATCCCGGCCCGGTCCTGGTCAGATCCTGGGATTCATGATAGCCTATCACCGGGTGATGCTGGTGGCTACAGGGTTATCGCTTTTAGCAGCCCTGATAACCTTGAACCGCAGCGGCCACAATCATGGCCTGTCAACGGTTGGCGAGCATGGCAAAACCCCAGCATAGCTGGCAGCAGGTCAGCATCTGTAGCCTTAGATTATCGCCCGACTTTGATCACGCCCGGGATTGAGCTGGCGCGAAATACGGTAATCCCCTTCAAACCCTGCTCCCAGGCCTGCCTGAAAATATGGTCAACCATTTCTGGCCCCGCTTCAGCCGGCAGGTTGATGGTTTTGGAGATGGCGTTGTCCACATGTTTTTGCAACTCCACCTGCATGGCCAGGTGGTCCAAAGGGTCTATCTCCCGGGCCCCTTTATAGAGCCGCTGCAGGTCCTCCGGTATGCCCGCAGCGTTCTGACAGGAACCGCGCGCTGCCACTTCCTTGAGATCAGCCGCACTGATCCCCCTTTCTTTACAGGCAGCCAAAAACAGGGGTGAAAAAACATTGAGACTATTAGTCCGGCCATCCTGAACATACTGTTTGCTGTAGGCAACTGCAAATATGGGTTCGATACCATACCCTTCCGCCCCTGCCAGGACGCTTATTGTCCCGGTTGGAGCTATGGTGAGACAGGAAGCATTGCGGTGGGGCGAGTGATCCCGGGCAAAAACCGATTGTTCCCACAGCGGGAAATTGCCCTTTTCCAAGCCTAATTCGGCGGAAGCCGCATGTACTTCAGTGCGTATATAGGCCATGATCCGTGAGCTTTTCTTGCGCCCCTCCTCGGAATCATAGGGGATTTGTAAGCGGAGCAGAAGATCGTGCAGTCCCATGATCCCGATCCCGATTTTGCGGCTGGCCCTGGTATTTTCCGCGATGTAGGCGAAGGGATACTCCCCGGAATCTATCAAATTGTCCAGGAACCTGACGGCAATCCGCGCAGTATGGGCCAACCTCTGCCAATCGACGTCACCGTTCCCATTGTCAAGCATCTGGGCCAGGTTGATGGATCCCAGCAAGCAGGACTCTCCGTGGCCTAAAGGTTGCTCCCCGCATGGATTCGTCGCCCGCAAGGGACGGGATGGTATGGGATTGTCTTCCTGGATGCGGTCCAGAAATATCAGGCCGGGATCCCCGCGGGACCAGGCCATTGTCACGATGTTACGCCAAAGTTCTACAGCAGGTAATGTTTTTCGGACTTTCCCGCCGAAATGAAGTTCCCAGGTCTCATCCCTGGCGAGCCGGTGCATGAAATCATCGCTTATCCCGACCGATAAGGTGAAATTAGTGATTTCCCCCGTCATCTTGCAGGCTATGAAATCCAATATGTCCGGATGGCTGCAGTCCAGTATGGCCATATAGGCTCCCCGCCTTATTCCCCCTTGCTTGATCATCGCAGCACTGCAGTTGTAGAGCCTGATCAGTTCTACCGGTCCGCTGGCACAACCTTTGGTAGTACGGATCAGATCTCCTTTGGGCCGGATGGGTGAGAAATTGTAGCCGATGCCACCGCCATATTTGGCTATTATGGCTGATTCCAGCAGGGTCTGGTACATAGCCTGCAAATCGTCCTGCAGTTCCAAGACGAAACAGGCTGCCGGCTGCTGCAGCCGGTTCGGCTTGCCCATATTGGCCCATATAGGAGTGGATGGAACGAACCAACGCCGGTCGATAATATCAGCAAATATTCCTTGCCAGTATGAGCGGCTGGTATCATCCTTCTCAGCCCGAGCCGCTGCCTGGCTGATTCTGGTGACAGCCTGGTCCGGGGTCTCGATGACCTGACCCTGATCATCCTTGGCTGCATATCGAGCGTTGAATATGGCCAATCCGTCACTGGTAAGTTTCATGGTCAGCCTCCTCATCAGATTGAACTGCCTGGATCATCGAAGATAAACATTTAAGCCTTTTTGAACCCGGCAGCTATCGCATACACGTCAGAAATGGAACGCCTGGGAGCCACCGGTTCGATATACTGTTCATATAATTTATGGGGAGGAAAATCCTCTGCCCGGTCAAATCCAATCGATACCAAATAGTCCGCCGCTCCGCCCTTCTCAATGCCGAACCGCAGCGGTTCATTGAACATGAATTGCCAATAATGCGAGAAATGCCTGACCTCTTCATAACGCCTGCTATCCAAGGCCGAGGCGTAAATATAATCAAATATGACACTCGATCCCGGACCGGAATGTTCGCAGATAGACTGCAGACAATGGCGGTTGGTGTCTTCGTCCAGGTACATGATTAGCCCTTCCAGGGTGAAGACGGTGGGTAATAAGGGATCATATCCCGCTTTCAGCAATGCTGGTAACAGTTCGTTATGGGTCAGATCAGCCGCAACGTAGGAAACGTAATCAGGAAGCGCACCGAAATATTCCCTGACCCGCTCCTTTTTGACCTTTTGCGACAAGGGGTGATCCACCTCAAACGTTGCGATTCCCTTGAGGAGTCCGGAAAGACGATAAGCCCTGGAATCGAGTCCTGCCCCAAGAATTACGAACTGCCTGGCACCCTCACTGATCCGTTTGCTAACAAACTCATCGAACAGCCTGGTGCGCACTGCGATGAATGCAGACACCCCGGCTCCCCTCAATTCCAGGGACCTATCGATGAGAACAGCGGGTACAGGAAGATAGGCTGTCGAAGCCAACTTCAGCCACCAGGCCATGAAATGATAGGCCAGATAATCATCACATAATCTCTGGGCAATGGGCCGGGATGATTCAA
>JAAZOA010000025.1 GCA_012798055.1 Syntrophomonadaceae bacterium
TCGATTTATGTAGTCCAATCCGGGGATAACCTGTGGAGCATATCGCAGCGCTATGGTACAACTGTAGAAAATATCATGGCCCTTAATTCATTGAGCAGCGACAGGTTGCAGATAGGGGACCAATTGATTGTAAGCGGCACAGCTCCGGCTCCGGTGGCATCGCCGGTGGTCTCCAGAAGCGGGGACAGCGTGACCGGGTCGAGGATTATCGAGAAAGCGGCCAATTACCTGGGCACTCCCTATGTATATGGCGGTTCCAGCCCATCAGGGTTTGACTGCTCGGGATTCACCCAGTATATTTACAAGCAATTAGGCATATCCTTGTATAGGACCGCGGCCTCCCAGTACGGTCATGGTGTACAGGTCAGCAAATCCCAGCTCATCGCCGGGGACCTGGTGTTTTTCAAGTGTGGTGGCAGCACCATAAACCATGTCGGCATCTATTGCGGTAATGGCCAGTTTATCCATTCCAGTTCCCCCAGCAGCGGCGGAGTAATATATTCTTCTCTGAACAGCGGTTACTATGCCAATACATATGTGGGGGCACGCAGGATTGTACGCTAGGTAACAGAGGAGGATGTAAATGGAGAAGAATCTGCTAGGGCTGCCCTGTTCTATAACCGACACCGAGGCCTGGAAGGTTTTGGAAGCTAGAGAGTATATGATAGGCGCGGACCAATTGCTGGCAGAAATCATGGAGAAAAAACTGTTCAGCAATGTAGAGATAATGTGGATACTGAAAAAGATGGTCTATTACTACGGCAGCAGGGACAACCTGCTCAAGCTGGCTCCGCCCGAGCGACTGCTCATGAATATGAATCATGTTTTAAGGGCTTTTTATATATTATTTGATGCCCAGAGCCCTGAATTGGACGACAATATACGCAGCTACATCAGTGCTAGGTTGACAGATGCCACCTGGGGCATAAGCGCGAGAACCCGGGAATACCTTTATAAAATCAATTGAGCCCATAGTTGCATTAACCATCTGTAAGGGACCATGAACAGCAGCATGATCCGCTATACCGCCGCAAGGCGGTATTTTGCCGGGTATTGAATGACGGGGGGTGCTTTTTTGTCAGAGCAGCAGCGTGAACAGAATATCAAATCGATCATCAGGCTGGAAGATAGGGTGGCGAAATGCAGGCGTTGTGCTCCCCTGCTGAAATGCACCTCCAGGCCTGCGGTGGGCCGCGGCGATCTGGAGCCTGACACCATGATCGTGTTTGAGGCAGCCAATGATCTGAACCGCAACCAGCAATGGATCATCGGACTGCACAATTCAGTCAGGCAGTATTGCGGTGGGCACAAGGTCTATCATACCTTTATGGTACGCTGCCAGTCCCGGGTCTGTCCCCAATCCCAGGGGAATGACTGTTTTCTGACCAGCCGCCTTCTGGACCACAATGACATATGCCTGCTCAACAACCAGCCCTGTGATGGCATCGCTGTAAAGCCCACCAATGAAGCCATAATAAATTGCCTTACCTATTTGCTGGAAGAGATTGCTGCCTTACGGCCAAGCCGAGTGATATTGATGGGACCGAGGGTAACTGATTTCGTGCTCAAGGCTTGCGGGGTCTATCACCAAACCTATGACCGGCCAGCTTACCGGGCGGGTGAACACCTGTTCATCATAGCCAAGGAGGAACACCAGGTGGACAGCAGTGAACTGCAGCACATAGCCGATGCGGTTGGCGGCATGTGAGCTGTTAGGATTCGGGGGCCGTCAATTTGGCCTGACAGGCTTCACAATAGCCATAGACATCGAATTTGCATTCCAAACCGGAAAATCGGTGCAGCTCTTCCGCATTCAAATGCCTGAGGGGACAATGGTCCAGAGTCCAGATGCCTTTACATGATTTGCAGATCAGGTGATGGTGGTGATTTTGGGTTTTGTTCAAGGAAAAATACTGCGGGCTGTGGGCAACCTCTACCCGGCATAGTAGCCCCAAGCCGGTAAGGGTCTCCAGATTCCGGTAGATAGTGGAGGAGTTGACCCCCGCATCTCTCTCGGTCACGTATTGGAACAACTGCTGGGCGGAAGCCCAACCGTCGAGGGCCAACAAGCCTTCCAGCAGCAGGTGCCTGCTCCTGGTAAGTTTATAGCCTTTTCTTTGCAGCCTTTCTTCCAACGCAAAGATATCGTTCATATGCTACGCTCCTGCCTTTTAATTGCCCCTTGAGGTCTTCTTGAGAACCCAGACCTAGACCGAAGTCTGCCTGCGATGGCGCTGCCTGGCTTTTTGCCCGACTGAAGCCAGGACATAAGCCGTAACTGCCGTGATTACAATGGAAGCCCCGGTTGATATCTGCAGGGTGTATGAGGCCCATAACCCAATCAGGCAGAGTATGACTCCCAGAAAGATGGAGAAAACCATTATTCGGGCTAAATTATACGTAAACATGCGGGAGATGGTGGGGGGAACGCATAACAACGCCAGGATCAGGATGATCCCCACCACCCGGATTATGACCACCACGGTGACGGCAATCAATACGAAGGTCAGGTAATCGATGAGGGACATATTAAGACCCAGGGCGGTGCTGAAATCCTCGTCGAAAAGATAGGCCTTGATCAGGTTGAAGTAGACGCCTACTGAACCTATGATGATCAAGTCCAGACATACCATATATACCAGATCCCACCGGGAAACAGTCAGGATATCTCCGAACAGGTAGGAACTCATGTCAGGAGGATAACCAGGGGTAAAAGCTATGAAGACAATGCCCAATGCCATTCCCAGGGGCCAAAAGATGCCCACCAGCACGTCGGGATTGGTAGTTGTATTTCTCCGGATGGCAGCTATCCCCAGGGCAGCCGAAGTGGAAAAGCCCAGGGCCCCGATGATCGGTTCGATGCCCAGGAAATAACCCAGCCCGATACCGCCGAACGCGGTATGGGCGATTCCGCCGCTCATCATCACCATTTTCTTCTGGATGATGATGGTCCCTATGATACCGCAGGCGATAGAAGATAAGAGGGCTGCTGCCAGGGCATGCTGGATAAAA
>JAAZOA010000322.1 GCA_012798055.1 Syntrophomonadaceae bacterium
GCTGCTATAGCCGGCAGCAGGAACAGACTCGACTTGGCTCCCCATGCGTTGGGAAGCCCGGTCGCACCAAAATGAGAGGGTACTACTGCTGGCAGCTGGTGCCACCATTTAATAAGCACTATCCCCTGGAATATCAATCCCAGCAGAGCGGCGAGCTCCAGTATTATTTCCGTGCGTGACCTTTCTATCCTGGGGTTTCGCTCAGGTACATAATTTCTTCTCAATGGACGCATAACTAGCTCTACCCCCCCTCTCTCGGCCAGTCACCAATTCCTATTTTACAACAATTAGTCCATTGAACTGCAGTTGAATTAAATATAGAATATTATAGTCGGAGGTCGTGAACATTGATGATTATAAGTGCTTGTCTTTGCGGAATTAACTGCAAGTATGACGGCGGCAACAACCTACATCCGTATTTCATGGAATTATTGGCTATTGGAGAAGTGATCCCCATGTGCCCGGAACAACTGGGGGGACTGCCCACTCCTCGGTCAGCCTGTGAGATACATGGCGGTACAGGGATTGATTTGCTGGCAGGGAGAGCGATTGCCTTTTCACGCCAGGGTGAAGACTTCAGTATGGCCCTGGTGAAAGGCGCCCAGGAAATCCTGCATATCGCGGCAGAAATCGATATAGAGGGAGCGATTTTGCAGAGCCGCAGCCCTTCTTGTGGGTGTGGATTGATTTATGACGGAACCTTCACCCACCGCTTGATCGCGGGTGACGGGGTGACTACAGCGCTGCTCAAACAGCATGGTTTTCAGGTGTGGAATGAACAGGAGTACCTGAGGGAAAAGGGAGTGTGCACCAATATTGAAAGCAGTTAGTCTATTTTCGGGCGGATTGGATTCGCAATTGGCGGTCTGCCTTATGAAGGACCAGGCAGTCGAAATAGTGGCTGTCAATTTCGTCACGCCCTTTTTCGGGGCTGATCCTAACAATCGCCTGGCTGCCAGGCAGCTCGGAATCGAATACCATGAGATCGATATTGGGCAAAGCTATATGGAAATTCTTAAAAAACCCGTCTATGGTTATGGCAAGAATATCAACCCTTGCATTGATTGTCATGCCTTCATGCTGAAGAATGCCGGGGAATTCATGGAGCAGGTTGGGGCTAGATTCCTGATTACCGGCGAAGTGTTGGGCGAAAGACCTATGAGCCAGAACAAATCTGCCTTGCAAGCAGTAGAAAAATTGTCCGGTATGCGGGGACTTATATTGCGCCCCCTTTCGGCTCTCCTTTTGAAACCCACCATTCCGGAAACCGAAGGATGGGTTGAACGCGACAGGTTGCTCGATATTAGCGGTCGGGGGCGGAAACGCCAGATAGAACTGGCCCAGCACTACGGCATAATAGATTATCCTACCCCCGCAGGAGGATGTCTGCTGACCCAGGAAAATTATGCCAGAAGGCTTCGCGCTTTACTCAATGCGAAACCAGATGCCGGTTGCGCTGAAATGGCCATTCTGAAGCTGGGCCGGCATTTCTACCTGGATGACAATCTGTTGCTGGTCGTGGGGAGAAACCAGGCTGAAAACGAGGGTATCCAGAGGATAGCAGCGCAGGATGATTATCTCATCAAAGTTGCCGACCGGCCCGGTCCGCTTGGATTACTGAGGGTTCTAAAACCAGCCGCCCAGGTCGATCTGAAATTGCCTGCATCTATAGTTGCCCGCTACAGTGATGCGCGTGATCTGCCTTCTGCCAGGATAAACATCAACCGGAACAGCACGGCAGTGAGCGAGTTGACAATCATACCGATGCCGCCGGCTGAATTGCCTGACATGATCTAATAACCGGGCTCAACCATGATCCAAGTGCCTGTTCACCGGACGACTTCCGGGTCGATTTGCTGAAACAGGGCCTCATAACCTGCCCGGGTGGGATGAGCTCCGTCAGCGAGTAGCAATTCGGCCCGGACTTTGCCATTCGTGTCGATAAAAGCAGCACCGAAGTCAATTACGGCAATGTCATGTTCCCGTGCATAACTCTTTACCCAGTCACGGATACGCAGTACCAGCCTTTCGATACTGGGTTGATTGACTGCCGTAGGTGTCCCTAGAATCACCTTGATACCATGCTTAACCGCCAATTTTACCATGGTCTCCAGGTTGAGGGTTATCCGGTCATAACTGTCGCCCCAAATGACATCGTTTATCCCCCCCATAATAATGACATGGGTCGGGGCGTAACGTATTACACAGCGGTCAAACCTGCGCAGCATGTCCGTCGTGGTATTACCGTTTATACCCTGGTTGATGAACTCGCCTTCTATTTGCTGTTGCAGCATGTGCACCCAGGAGTACTCGCTGCCATGCGGGAAGCCCCAGGTTATGCTGTCTCCCAGGCACACGACCCGGAGTTCTTTATCTGTCACGCAGGACCGCCCCTTTGCCGATTATCATCTGGTAAGAGCCTCCAAATCCTTGATAGCGTTATTCAACTTCTCGAGGTTCTCGCCATATCCAGTCCAATCCCCTGATTTCAGGCTTTCCATGGCCTGGTCATAGTACTGCCTTGCCTGCTGGGTCAGCTGCTGTATACCTGTGCCAGCAGGTGCCGATGGTGCTGTTGGAACGACACCCGTCTGGCCGGTGCCAAAAATTGAGGTTAGGGCTTTATCCAGGGTTTCTTCCATCACCACTTTGTTGCCGTAGGCCGCGATAATCCGCTTGAGTTCAGGCATTTGGCTGGCTTCGGCCTGCAGATACAGCGGCTCGATGTACAATATGGAATTATTGATAGGTATAATAACCAGGTTGCCTCGCCTCACCTGGGATCCCTTCTGATTCCAGAGCGTGAGTTGGCGGGAAATCTCGGTGTCCTGATTGATTCTGGATTCAATTTGCATCGGGCCATAAACCGTCTCCTGTTTGGGGAAGCGGAAAACCAACTTCTTGCCATAATTTAAACCGTCCATCCGCGCGCACATCCAGGCGATCATATTGGGTCGGCCGCTGGGGGTATACGGCAGCATCAAAATATATTCGGCATCTGTTTCTCCCGGCAAACGCATAATGATATAGTAAGGATCGATTTGTTGTTCCTGCCCGGCGATAAGCTCGGAAGGGATAATCCACTGGTCTTCCTTGTTATAGAAGACTCCCGGATCGCTCATATGGTAACTGCGATAGATGTCGGCCTGGATCGAAAGAAGGTCTTCCGGGTAGCGCACATGTTTACGGATATCCTCAGGCATTTCCGAGATTGGTTTGTAGAGCTCAGGGAATATCTTCTGGTAGGTTTGGATGAGTGGATCGGCTGAATCCGCCACATAGAACACCATTTGCCCGCTGTATGCGTCACAAACGACCTTGACCGCATTACGCACATAGTTGTTGCCATTGCGGTCATAGGGTTGGGAGTAAGGGTACCTGTCGGAATAGGTATAGCCATCCATCATCCAGAACAGCCGGCCATCGCTGCTGATAACCAAATAAGGGTCAGCATCATACCCCAGGTAAGGGGCGATCTTTTTAACCCGGTCTAAAATGTTGCGGTTCATCAAGACCTGGCTTGAATTGGTAATATCGGAGGAGAACAGCATCTTATAGTCCTGCAGCACCCAGCTGAGCATCAATCTCCTTGGCCAGGACTGGATTTTAATGCCATTATCACCCTGATAAGTCGTGTACATATTGATTTCACCCATGGGGTAGTCGAACTCCTGCTGATTGGTGGAAACGATCACATAGGTATCAGTACGTTCGCCAAAATATATCTCAGGACGGCTGATTTTTATGTCGGTGGCAAACTGGGGTGGAATATCCTTCATGAAAAACAGGGGGAAGCCTTCCTGGGCTATTTCTGTGACTGGACTCATAACTACCCCGTAGCCATGCGTGAACATTAAACGCTGATTGATCCAGGTCTTGGCCTGGGACGAAAGGTTCTCCTGCTCCATCTCCCGCGCTGCCAGCATGACCTGGCGATAGCGCCCGTCGATGACATAACGATCGATGTCCACATCATTGAAGACATAATAGGGGCGCAGTTCCTGCAGGCTCTTGTAAGTATCCAAAAGGGGTTCCCAATCCCATAAGCGTATATTGTTGATGGTTTCATGGTTATCCTTGATGGCATCCAGGTTGAGCTTATAGTCGATTTTGAATTCCCTCTCGTCGACTTCATCTAGCTCGTAGGCCATCTGGGTAAATTTTATACCCGCTTCTATGTATGGTTTCTCTTTATTGAACTCATTAGGTTGCACTACAAATTTTTGTATCACAAAGGGATATATCCCACCCATTATAATCGCTACTACCAACCAGGCGCCGATTCCATAAATAATCCACCGGAATTTTTTGGTGTAGAAATTTGCGCCGATAAGTACCGCTAATAACAAGGCCATAAAGATCAATACTTTATAGGCTAAAAGACGCGCGAAAATATCAGCATAGGTAGCACCGTAAATAACGCCGTGGGAAGAGAAGAGGATGTCAAAGCTCTTTAACCGGTAATCCCAGGCTTTCAGGACAAAAATAGCTGCCAGCAGAGCTGCCATATGATTTTTGGCAAAGCTGGGCGTGTCCCAATCTAGGATGAAATCGGTGCTAGCTTTGAGGAAATATATCCCGCCCACCAGCACCAATGTCAGAACTAAGAGGCCCATCAGGATACCATATACGAATCGGTAAAAAGAAAGATTAAAGAAATAGAATCCTATATCCATGCCGAAAACCGGATCTGCAATGCCGAATAAGACACGGTTGAAAAATTGCTGTACGGTCAACCATTTGTCACCTAAAGCCCCGCTCACCATATAGGCACCGACGATGCTCAGCACGATGAAGGCCCACTTGGTGTTTGCGCCCTGGATAAGCTTAAGCCACTCCAATAAATCTGGGCTTCTGAATACCCTGCCCTCCCCTTCCGGAGGAATTTCCTCGGCCACGGGTTCAGAGGATTTGTGGCGGTTGGTCAGATGCAGGTTAAACCAGATGAAAAGCCCGGATAAGATGAATACAAGGGTAACAAGTCCGATACTGTTTAACAGAGTGGTAGAGAAAACACTTTGCAGGGCAAGCGACTTAAACCAAAGCCAGTCCACATAATAACCGGCAATTGTGGAGAAGAACCCTAAAAATATGATTAAGAGAGCGATTTTAAACCAGGGACTATTCCTATATTCCATAGTCCTCCTCCTCTGCATCTTTATATACTTCCTTGAGCAAGGTTTCCTTTCTTAATGTCTCACAGTTGCAGTGCTTATCTATCGGCAGCTCCTTCAGGGCCTGAAAGACAAGACCCGCCAGGGTTCTGCTATCGTGATAAAATATTTCTTCCATCTCCCCATGCTGCCAGGGGGCCAGAATGCCTTCCGCATGATTGACCACCAGGTGCATCCCAGCATAACAAGCCCCGATTTCCCTGGCCAGATATACTTCGGGACACACACTCTGACCCACCACATCGGCACCCGCCAGCTTGCACAGGTTGATTTCAGCTGGACTTTCAAAATGGCGGCCGTCTGTGTTGGCATAGATGCTGCGGTCAAACCACCGTCCCGGCCAATTCTCACGACTCACCTTCGCCAGGCAAGACCGCATCTCGGGACAAAGAGCCTCACGCATGATCAGCAGATACCTGTCGCTCAAACCGACATCCTTACGCAGAGAGAAATCGATATAGTCGTGAGGTATGACCAGATCCCGGGGATCAAGCAAGTAGTTGATAGCCCCCACTCCTCCTTCTGCCAGGACTTTTTTCACCCCGGCATTTCTGAAAACCCAAAATATTTGCAACGATGCCTGAGCTCTGCTTACCCCAGAGCGCCAACCATGCATCCTGCAGCTTAA
>JAAZOA010000026.1 GCA_012798055.1 Syntrophomonadaceae bacterium
CCGCACCGGTTGGAGTTATTAACTCCATGCCCGCGTCGCACAAGAAGCAGGGATAATCAGTCAGCAGGATGGCGGTGGCCGGAGCGGGCAGGGGATAGCGTCCGTGCTCCATTGTGGTCATACCCCCGGACCAGGGCAGGGCAGAGACATAGGCCTGGTGTATTCCCAGGGAGTCAAGACAAACCAGAGTGCCGACCACATCTACGATGGTGTCGACGGCGCCAATTTCATGGAAATGCACCTCGTCCGGCTTAATCCCGTGAACATGGGCTTCCGCAGCAGCCAAGCGTTGAAAAACTTCCAGGGACTTTAACTTGATGGGCGAGGGCAGACGGCTGGCTTCCAGAATGGACTGAATATCATGGAGATGCCTAAGGGGAGCCGCAGAGGATGATATCGAAAAGGAGCTGCAGCGGATGCCCTGGACCGATCGGGGAGTGTGTTCCAGGCGAGCCGAGATATCAAGTCCGTCCATAGCCCGGCTTAGAGCTTCGAAAGAGGCACCGGCATCAAGCAGGGCCGCTATGATCATATCGCCGGATATACCGGAAAAGCAGTCAAAATACAAAAAGCTCAAGAAATGCACCCCTTCACAACTATATTTTGGTTTCAAAAGCTGATGGCGGTGAATAATTTGGGTAACCATCATTATACTATTATAAATCATTGCGGCAAACTCCCAACCCTAATCCATTTAATGGTAGGCCAGCCTTCCTGTCTTAAGCCAGGTACGGGGGACCAGGGATACTGTAAAAGCTAGGCCGATAGAGTTATACTAGTATGGAATACCGCATATAATATCTGCTGCACAGATTTGTCGAGGAGGCATATTATGGCTAGTCTCAGGAATATACCAGCGATGGATGAACTCCTGGAAATGCCTGAAACCAGGGATTTACAAACAAAGTATAATCGCGAATTCGTCGTGGGGCAACTCAGGTTGGCGGTGGATGACATCCGCCAGGAACTGAAGCTTGCGAAGGGGGAACCCGGCAAAGCTGCGTTGAGGACCGGGATCTTAGCCCGCCTCAGGGACAGGATTTCCCAGGCTGACCGGGGCAGCCTGCAACGGGTCGTAAACGGGACAGGGGTGGTGCTGCATACCAATCTCGGCCGAGCGCCGCTGGGTGAAAGGGCACTGGAAAACCTGATGATTATGGGGAGGAACTACAACAACCTGGAATTCGATCTCGAAAAGGGCCAGCGAGGCTCTCGCTATCAGCACGTCGAAGAGCTGATAAAGCAGTTGACCGGGGCGGAAGCAGCCCTGGTTGTTAATAACAATGCCGCTGCGGTGCTGTTGTGTTTGACCGCCCTTGCCTGTGGCCGGGAAGCAATCGTCTCCCGGGGTCAGTTGATAGAAATAGGGGGAGCATTCAGGATACCGGATGTGATGAAACAGAGCGGGGCGCAGCTGATCGAGGTTGGAACCACCAACAAGACTTATATAAGCGATTATGTGCAAGCAATAACTGAAAACACAGGCCTGCTGTTTTCTGCCCATACCTCCAACTATAAAATAGTCGGTTTTTGCCAGGAAGTAGGCCTGGATGAGCTGGTCGAACTGGGGAAAGCCAAGAACCTTCCGGTAGTGCACGATCTCGGCAGCGGAATATTGGCAGATTTGGGCCAATGGGGGCTGAAGGACGAGCCTACGGTCAAGGCATGTGTGGCGAGCGGAGCAGATTTAGTGACCTTCAGCGGAGACAAACTGCTGGGCGGCCCGCAGGCCGGCATTATAGCCGGAAAAAGGGCGTATATAGAGGCTATGAAAAAGCATCAGTTGACCAGAGCGCTGCGGGTGGACAAGTTGAATCTGGCAGCTTTAGAGGGGACTCTGCTGGAATACCTGAGCGGAGAGCCGCTAAAAAGAATACCGGTTCTAAGGTTGCTGACCGCCAGTGTAGCTGAGTTGCGGGACCGGGCCGAACTACTGGCGGGGATGATCCGCGCTGAGCTGCACGCCGGTGAGTATATTGAAGAGGTCGATGTGGTTCCGGTGGATGACATGGTGGGGGGAGGAGCCTATCCTACCTATAAGATAGACGGTTACGGACTGGAAATTGCATTCGCAGGGGGTATCCTGGAGGCTGTCAGCCGCAGGATGAGACTGATGAATCCCGGTTTTATTGCCCGCAAAAGAGAAGACAAGATGCTGATAAGCGTACGCACCTTGCTGAACGGAGACGAAGAACTGGTTGTAACGATGCTGCGCAGTGCCCTTGAGGCCGAGAGCGAGGCCAGGAAAGAATCAGGAGACTGATATGCAGAGATTGATTATAGGGACAGCTGGACATATAGATCACGGCAAGACTACTCTGGTCAAATGTCTGACCGGGATTGAGACCGATCGCTTAAAAGAAGAAAAACAGCGGGGGATTTCCATCGAACTGGGCTTCGCGCCGTTTACGCTGCCGAATGGACAAAAAGCTGCGATTGTGGATGTCCCCGGCCATGAGCGGTTTATAAGGCACATGCTGGCGGGAGCGTTCGGTATCGATATGGTCCTGTTTACTATTGCGGCTGATGAGGGGGTCATGCCCCAGACCCGAGAGCATGCCGATATTATTGAATTACTAGGGGTGGACAAGGGCATTATCGTTATCACCAAGAAGGACTTGGTCGACGAAGAGTGGCTGATGCTGGTGGAGGACGAGATCAAGGAGTATCTGGCAGGGAGCATTTTGCATGACTGCCCGGTGGTAGCTGTGTCTGCCGTTACCGGGGATGGTATTCCCGAACTGCTTCGAACCATTGAGGCAGTAGCTCAGACCGTAGTGGAAAAACCCATCCTGGGGCAGGCGCGCCTCCCTATCGACCGGGTCTTCACCGTGCCGGGATTCGGGACGGTTGTAACCGGGACCCTGTGGTCGGGGCAGATCAAAGTGGGGGACACCCTTGAACTGATGCCGGTGCAACGCCCGGTCAAGGTACGGAACCTGCAGGTTCACAACGAGAAAGTCCAGACCGCATTTGCGGGGCAAAGAGTGGCGGTGAACCTTCAGGGGATAGAACTGAGCGAGATCAAAAGGGGATATCTGTTGGCGGAGCCGGGCTTTTTGACTCCCAGTTATCGGATCGATGCAAAACTGCGCCTGCTCGGCAGCAGCGACCGTACGCTGAGAAATTGGAATCGCATTCGTTTCCACTTAGGGACAGATGAGACCTTAGGGAGGGTGGTGCTCCTCGACCGGGACGAACTGCTGCCCGGAGAAGAGACATACGCCCAGATAGTCATGGAGAAACCGGTAGTGGCCCATAAAGGAGATCCGTTCGTCATCCGCTACTACTCGCCGGTCCACACTATTGGCGGGGGAACCGTCATCGATCCAGCCGCCGCCAAACAGAAGCGATTCAAAGAGGAGTCCCTGGCTGAATTGGCAGTTAAAGAAGAGGGGACCCTTTATGACATAGTCCTGCATGAAATGGAGACAGCCAGCCAGGAGTTGACCATAGCGGAGCTGGTCAGAAAGACCGGCGCCCAGGAGCAATCGTTAAAAACAGAGATCCAGCAATTGCTTGATGATGACAAAATCGTGGACATCGGGGGCAAAGGCATAGCTTATATAAGTACCCGGGGAATGGAATTGATCTATGCCCAGATCGTCGAAACCATAGAGACCTACCAAAGCAAATATCCGCTCAGATGGGGTTATCCCAAGGAGGATATGCGCAGCCGCTATTTTACCAGGTTCAATCCCAAGATCTTCAATTCTATCCTTAAATACTTCGAGGAATCGGCGCGTCTCATAAGCAAAAACAACCTGCTGGGATTACCCGGCTACACACCGATGCCGGGGGAAAAGGAAAAACAGATTATCAATACTATCAACCGTATGCTAGAAGCCCAACCGTTCAATCCGCCTTCCTTGGAGGAAATCAGTGCGGCTACCGGGCAAAGCGAAGGCTTTTTGATGGAGGTTATAGGCTACATGATCGAGCAAGGTGAAATAGTGAAGGTAAGCGAAGGCCTTTATTTCCCACGGATAGCTCTGGACAGAGGCAAGGAGCTGCTGGATGAATATTTTGCCCGGGAAAAAGAGCTGACCCTGGCTACGGCGAGAGATATATTCGATACCTCTCGAAAGTATGCGCTTCCTTTAATAGAATATTACGACAGGATACATTTCACCCGCCGGGTCGGAGACGTTCGGGTAAAATACCGCGGAAGCCAGGAAAAAAGCAGGGAGGAGGTTGATAAGCATTAGACAACTGGGATCACCTAATTGTGAAATAAGGCTGAAGGAGGGTAAAGATGAAAGGGATAAATAGGAAATTAGCCGTGTTTATGGTGATGGTATTCATGTTCAGCCTCATCGCGGGTTGTGGCAGCAAGACGACCGAACAAAAGGCTCCCGCCGGGACGGTCAAAGTGGGGCTCAATATGGAACTGTCAGGTGGAGCGGCTACGTATGGCACAGATGCGCGCGATGGCGCACTGCTGGCGATTGAGCAGATCAACGCCGCAGGGGGAGTGCTGGGACAGCAGATCGAACCCATTGTCAGAGACTGTAAATCGGCCGCTGATGAAGCGATGACCATAAGTTCGGCCCTGGCCGGGGAAGGAATTGTTGCCCAGATCGGCCCGCTGACCAGTGGAGATGTAGCCGGCAGCACCCCGATCATGATGGAGAGAAAAATACCCTTGATCGCGCCGGCGGCCACCGCCGTCAATGTTACCGTCAATGAAAGGACTGGAGCAGTAAGAGATTATATATTCAGGGTCTGCTTTATAGACCCCTTCCAGGGCACATTGATGGCGCAGTTCGCGGCTGACAACCTCAAAGCCAAGACCGCTGTAATCTACAAAGACAGTTCCACCGACTATGCCAAGGGTTTGGCGGAATACTTCAGAAAGACCTTTGAAGCGAAAGGCGGAACCATCTTGACCGAAGAAGGTTTTGTCAAAGATGACCGGGACTTCAAGGCCGTGCTGACCAAAATCAAGACGGTCAATCCGGACTTCATCTATGTGCCGGGTTATTATCAAGAGGTTGCCCCGTTAGTCAAGCAGGCCCGTGAACTTGGGATCACCGCGCCCATCGGCGGATGTGATGGCTGGGTCTCGGATGATATGGTCAAAGTGGCGGGACCAGCCAACCTCAATAACACCTTTTTGACCACTGACTTCTCCGCGGAGGACCAGGATGCCAAGGTAGTAAAATTTGTAGCTGATTTTAAGGCCAAGTACAATAAAGTCCCCAATTCCTTCAACGCCCTCGGGTATGATGCCGCCTTGCTGCTGGTTCAGGGGCTCAGAGATGCCGGCGAGGCCAATCCAGAAAAGCTTAAAAACGCCCTGGCTGGAATTAAAGACTTCGTTGGTGTAACCGGCAAGATGACCATGGATGCCAACCACAACCCGGTAAAGGCCGGGGTCATCGTGGAATACTATGGTGGGAAGCAGATTATGAAGGCCAGAGTACAGCCTTAAGGGATAAAGCGGCAAAGAGAGGGCTTGCCCTCTCTTTGCCGCATCACCCTGGAAAAGGACGTGTCTACAGTGCAAGAATTTATGCAGCAAACCATTAACGGGCTGTCGCTGGGGGCCATTTATGCGCTGATCGCGCTGGGCTATACCATGGTTTACGGGATCATCAAACTGATCAATTTTGCTCACGGCGATATCATGATGGTAGGGGCTTATGTAGGGTTCTTCTCGCTTTCCGTTTTGGGCAGCAGCATCCTGGCAGCTATGATCTACGCTATGTTAGCCTGTGCCATTATCGGGGTCATTGTGGAAAAGGTAGCCTACAAACCGCTGCGCAATTCCTCGCGGATCGCGGCATTGATTACCGCTATCGGGGTGTCCTTGTTTTTGGAATACGCTATGATGTTTGCCCTGGGGCCTTCCCAGCGGGTATTCCCCGCGGACGCTTTCCCGGCCAGCAACTATCAGATCCTGGGCATCACCATATCCAACAAGGACCTGTTCGTGATAATTTCGGCGGTGGTCCTGATGCTGATGTTGCAGTA
>JAAZOA010000323.1 GCA_012798055.1 Syntrophomonadaceae bacterium
GGTCATTGAGCTGTACCGTCGGCAGCATCGAGCCGGTGGGGATTTCTCTGCCTTCGATAACGTAGTTGCGCAAAAACATGGCCAAAACAAACGCAATCACGATTACGCCGATGGTCTCTTTCAGGAAATCCTTGACCTATTTGTTCATCCTTTTCCTCATCTCCGGTTGTTCATATTTCATATATATTTATGGTCATCTGGTCCTTATCCTTGCTAATGCCAAACATGATCCGCTTAGACTTGAGACTCTTGTTTAAAAAATCGACTACCCGCACTAGTTCATGATGGGCAGAAAACGTTTGATGGGCGATCAATTCAAGTTTGCCCTGGTCCTTATCCTCCAAAATGATTCCCCTTCCATACCTAATATATTCTAATTTAAGCGCGCAGTATTTACAATAGTGCCCAAATTATGGAGTTTGGCCAGACTGTCATATTATCTGCAAGAGACGATGCAATTGAGGCAATATGCGCACATCGTCCAACATGCCCAGGCAATAACGCTGCAAGTCGAGCATTGCTCTGATGGGAGGGGATTTAATCTCCCCACAAGGTGAGATTGGCTGTAAAAATAGGGTTGTATCGCGGCCTCTCCGGGCAACAATTTCCAGGGCCCGTCTGATCTCACCGATTTCGGTACTCGAGTCCACCACGATTTTCACATACAAAGCCCGGTCTTGAGCTTGCTTGAGAAATTCGTCATGGGCCCGGCTGCAGTCTTCCCCAGTTGCCGAAGGCAGTTTGTAGTCCATACTTATCAAATCGATATATTCGATACACCTGGTCAATTCCTCATAGAGGGTTCCATTGGTCTCCAGCAGAAAACGGTAACCGTGTGGCCTCAGGTGAGCACCCAGACTGGCAATGAAGTCGGCCCACAGGAGCGGCTCTCCTCCGGTGAGACTGATCCAACGCGATCCAAATCCGGAGATCAACTGCATGACTTCATTGACCGACAGCGGATTGGCTATCTGCTGCCACTCACTATATCCACCGCAAACCGGATTGAATCGGCATAAATCGGCTCTGTCAAGACTGGAAGGCGTATCGCAATAGGAACAGCGTAGGTTGCACCCCGAAAAACGCAAGAATATGTTCCTGCTCCCCACCAGCAAGCCTTCACCCTGGATACTCTCCATTATCTCATTGAGATTAGCCCTCAATAGCCCGCCCCCTGACTTTACACCGGGCTTCATATATCCTCTCCAGTTCACGTTTGTACCGCAGCATGACATTTTGGGCAAATGACTCCAGGTCCGGGATCTTAAGGTCCTTGAGCCCCACGGTTTTGACTGGGGTACCGGTAGTCTCAATATTCAGCCCCACATGGATGAGGGTCGACACAACAGAACTGGTAGCTATGGAAACCGACATTTTGGCCCTTTCGATGTACAGATCATCCCCTACCCTTTGCACGACGATCTCATAATTTTCCAGTTCTTCTTTGATCGCTACCATGAAGATAAACTGCCTATAAATGGCAAGCTCCAGGTCACCACTGAAGTGCTCGATGATGAAATTAAGCATACGCGGTGAATAGATGAAGTCATTGGCTCTGACGTCAGTCAAATCAACCATTTTTTCCACACTAACTTCGACGCTGCCTTCGAAAGCGACTACTGCATCGCCTAGTATCCCGTGATTACGATAAATCCAATGCGGCTGCAGCTGGCTGCCATCATAATCGATCCTGTCCTTTATATAGGCCGTCTTAATCATACCTAATCCCCGCTTTCATATAAGCTTCTCTATTGCGTAAACAAGATGGGCATTGGCCGCAGGGCTTTATCCCCGGGCGGTAGCAACTCCAAACATCATCCAGGTCGATCCCCATTGACAATGCCGTTTTTACAATTCCCGCCTTGTCCATGTCCTGCACCAACGAAATTAACTTGACACCGGTCAAGGTTGAAAATTTTAGCGCCTCATTGACTGCGCTTACAAATTCCTGGGTATTGTCCGGAAAATCAACCCCTTCTTCGTGGTTGAATCCGCATACGATCCAGTCGGCGCCCAAGTCCTCTGCATAACAGGCGGCCACATTGATAAACAAGCCATTGCGGTTGGGTACCCAGGGCTGTTTATCATCGATCCCGCTATTTTCAATGATACCCGATTTCATGGTGTTCATAAACGGGAGAGGCACCACTTCATGCTGAATTCCGTATTTTATGCAGGTGGCCCGGGCGGCCCTGATTTCATTTTCTCGAGCTCTCTGACCATAATCGAAAGTGAGCGCTAATATGATGTCCGCTGCTTGGCTGGCTTTGAGCATTGACACCACGGAATCAAGTCCGCCCGACAGAAGTGCTATAGCTTTCATTCCCTATTCCTCCCAATATGCCGCCCAGCTGCCGGCTGATTCCCAGACTTTCACCTTCAACATCTGGGCTTGCGGCAAGGAAAATTTAATGGCCGTATAGATTTCTCGGGCCATATTTTCTGCAGTCGGACTGATAACGTCAAAAGGGGCAATCTCATTGATGAGCCTGTGATCATAGCGCTCCAGTATCGCACCCAAAAACGCCTTGAGGCTTTTAAAATCGATAACCATGCCTTCCTGGTTAAGGTCCTGGCTGCGCACACTCACTTGAACCTTCCAGGTATGGCCATGAAGATTGGCACACTGTCCCTGGTATCCGTATAAACGGTGTGCCGCTGCAAAATCTTGCGTTACGGTAACCTCAAACATCTGTATTCCTCCATTTGACAGATCAAACCGCTCTCGTCACATGCAAATCATCTATTTTTGCTCAATATTCGATACCGCGCCTGGCTTTGACACCGTTCGCCAGGAAATGCTTTATCTCCTGCATTTCAGTCACTAAATCGGCCACAGCTGTGATTTCAGTCGGAACATTACGGCCTGTTAGCACCAATTCAATGCCAGATTTTTTGCATATTCCTACAACTTCAAGCATCTCCTGTACAGAAACCAGGTCGTATTTCAGCAAGGACATCGCTTCGTCGAGGATCAACATATCGCATTCTCTGGCCGCAATCAGTGCCTGGACTTTGGCCCAAGCCAAGCGAGCATCGTCAACCGCGTCTTTGCGCTCCTGTACAGACATCTTTTGCCAAAATCCGCGGGGGTTGCGATTGGCAATATAGAAATTGAAGCCTGGCTTGAGTCTCTCCAGGACTGCATGTTCAGATGACTTGTTTTTCATAAAACTAAAAAGATAGATTCTGCCGCCAGCTCCGGCACATCTGATGCCCAGGCCAATCGCAGCAGTAGTCTTGCCTTTGCCATTCCCCGTATAGATCTGCAGCATTCCCGAGCTAGATTTGTTCACTGAATTCATCCTCCCTGCAGGTCCCATATAATATTAACATCTCGTCACGTCCCGGGCTACTATGGCCTGCGTCCAATAGCGATAGAGAACCACCAATTAAAAACGCCGATGAAAAATCGGCGTCGAATACCTGCTGAAAATGTTATGAACCTCGAAATCCTTATGCTATTTGGCCAGCTCCTCCGCCAGGGCCCGGCTTTTTTCCGACAACCTCATGGCCAGATCAGCTGCATCCTTATTTTTGCCAAGTATTAGTGTAGAAGCCAGATCCGCAAATATGCGGCGCAATTCCATAAAAAGTTTGGTTCCCATATTCCCTTACCTCCCCTTCCAACCACTAACCACATAGTGTCAATGTTTTCAAATGTTTGGAAGTTTTTAAAACCCTAGTATGAATGGATTAGTATATCTGCCTAAATTATAAATATTTTTACTGGCCATGGTCAAACGTTTTGCGCCCTACAGATGATCACTCGATAATCAGGGCAATGGGGCAATGATCAGAGCCTTCTACTTGGTTGTGATGGACACAGTCTCTGATGCGAGGCAGCAAGTCCGGGGTCACATAAAAACAGTCGATTCTCCAGCCTGCGTTTCTTTCCCTGGCCCTGGTCCTGTAGTCCCACCAGGTATATTCAGCCCGATCAGGATAGATATAACGGAATACATCCACAAATCCCTTGGCCAGGAACTCATCCAGCATGTCCCTTTCTACCTGTAAAAATCCCGGGCTGTTGCGGTTAGCCTTTGGATTTTTCAAATCGATATCCTGGTGAGCCGTATTGAAATCTCCGCAAATGATGAGTTTCTCTCCCTCGTTTTTCAGGCCTTCACACAATTCTATAATATGCCGGTAGAAATCCAGCTTAAAATTGAGTCGCTCATCACCCAGGCCGCTATTGGGGAAATATATGTTTAGCAGCGAAAAGTCCTTGAAGGCCAGAATCAGGATGCGCCCTTCCCGGTCGAATTTCTCGATCCCGGTAGAATATCTAATTGCTTGCGGTTGAAGCTTGTAGTATACGGCTACTCCGCTGTATCCTTTCCGGTCAGCCGAACCCCATGCATTCTGATAGCCTTCTATCTCCACCAGCTCTTTGTCCAGCTGTTCCGGGAGGGCTTTGGTCTCCTGCAAGCACATGATATCTGGCGATTCAGCTTTCAGCCAATCGATGAAACCCTTCTTCTGAACTGAACGAATACCGTTTACATTCCAAGAGTAGATTTTCATATGAGCTAAGGCAATTTGCTTACTATTTTTTCTACTATATTGCTTATATCAGGGGAATTGTACTCCACAATCTTACCGTGGTCGATCAGGTCATTCAACTTCATGTCCCAGGGAATCCCTCCCAGGAAGTCTATGCCGCTGGCCTGAGCCACCTGTTTACCCTGGCTCTTGCCGAATATTTCTAATTTCTCGGTGCAGCTGGGACAAATAGCATAGCTCATGTTCTCCACCAGGCCAATGATAGGGATATTCATCTTCTGCGCCATTTTGATGGTCTTTTTCACGACCATTGCGGCAAGATCCTGCGGGGAAGAGACAATGACCAGGCCACTTATGGGCAGTGACTGCAGGACGGTCAGCGGCACATCGCCTGTGCCGGGAGGCAGGTCCACTATCATGTAATCCAACTCACCCCAGTCCACTTCGCCCCAGAATTGTTTGACTGCACCAGCAAGCATTGGTCCTCTCCACACTACCGGATCATCTTCATTGGGCAGGAAGAAGTTGACCGAAATAACCTTGATCCCATGGGTTGCCAAGGGAGGTATAATTCCATATTCAGTGCCCTTCAGTCCAATTCCGGCAGGTATTCCAAACGCTCTTGGCTGGCTGGGTCCGGTTATGTCGGCATCCAGAACACCCACCCTGTTTCCGGATTTGGCCAGCTCGGCAGCTATAAGGCCGGTTACCGATGATTTGCCTACCCCGCCCTTGCCGCTCATCACTGCAACCACATTGCGGACCCGGTTGAGCGAACCGACCAGCGTGTTCTGTTCTTCACTCGGGCAAGAAGCCGGATCAATTGCGCATCCAGCGCTGGAAGGGCACGTACTGCATTTCTCTGACATTGGTTTTCTCCTCCTGACATAATTCTGCCTGGGGTTTTTGATACCCGCCTGCTGCATCTCAATCGTCATTCAATATTGTAGCCGATATTTTTCAATCCGCAATGGGTTTCTGTGCTGCGGGGATAATGATCTGCCTCTCGATGACCTTACGGAAATATTCGTCGAAACGCTGGTTGTCCCTGCTCTGCCGCCTGGCAGGCCCGCTGATTCTCTGTCCGGCTTGCCTGGCTTTCTGGTTAAGATAGCGGCGCATCAGTAAAAAGTCTATGTTATCCTGGGTATATTCCTTACCTGCATGATCAAGAACATAGCACCCTTTAGCCAGCATAATAGCAGCCAAGCCGTAATCCTGCGTGACCAGCAGATCCCCTTTGGCGGCCAAGTTAATTATGGCTATGTCAGCTGACTGGGATGCCCAGTCTACTCTGATGATCCGGGCGTAATCGCTGGTAATCATATGGTTGAGGTTGGCAACCAGAATAGTTTGGATTTGGTATTCCCTAGCAATATGTTCGATGATATCCTTAACAGGACAGGCATCTGCGTCAACGATTATTTTCAAGAGTTGTTACCGCCTTCTGTCACGAACTCGCGCGATATTAATATGGAATGGGATCTGGCAAGACTTAAGCTAAATTATAATTCATGCTAATATTAATAAGTAGCTTGTTATGCAAGCATATTCCCAATTGACCGTATATATTTATGAGTTAACGGAGGTAATTCCTGTGCAAACTGATGAATTGCTGGTTGCTCAAACCCTGCAGGGCGATCTCAAGGCTTTTGAAGAGTTGGTCATTCGTTATCAGCGGCAGGTGTTCGCTATTGTTTATCGCATAACAACTCAATATCAGGAGTCAGAGGACATCACTCAGGATGTTTTCCTGGCAGTTTTCCATAAGCTTAATCAATTTGATGTCAGCAAAAAGTTTTCGCCCTGGATCCAGAAGATCGCAGTCAATACCTGTATCAGTGCCCTGCGCAAAAAGAATCGTGCCTTCATGGTTGAATTCGATGAGGCCTACATATCTCAAGATGTTGGCAGCACTGCCACCGACTTTGGCAACCCGCAAGCAGCCGTTTTAAAACAAGAATTGCGGGATGACATAAACAAGGCCATGCTGGAACTGCCCATGAATTACCGCACCATGCTGGTCCTGCGGTATCAGCTGGAGCTCAGCAACCCGGAGATAGCTGAGGCCCTGGGCATCTCAAAGGAAAATGTCGAAGTCAAAGTACACCGGGCCCGCAAGGCCTTGCGCAGAATTCTGAATCAAAAGTGGCATGAAAAGGAGTAATGGGATGGACTGCCGGGAATTCAACGAGAATATTTTCGCCTACAGCGACGGAACTCTGCCGTCTGGTCTGCAAGCCAAATTCACTCTGCATTTGGAGAAATGCGAAACATGTCGGCAGAACTATAATTTAACCCTTCTGGAGACCGAGTTATTGCAGGAAGGTTTGGATGTGCCTGAGCCGCCGCCCAACATTGCCGCCCAGGTGATCAAGGCCGTTGAAAACCTTGATATTTCGGCACCGGTAGTTGAATCAGTTCCGCCTCCTGCCAGGTCAGGTCGGTTTATACCGCCGAAGTCAATGTATGGACTGGTGGCAGCAGCAGCGATAATTTTAGCCCTGGTTGCATATGGCCCGCAGATGTTTAATCCAAACAATCGCACCGAGGTAGCTGTAAATGACAGCAGTAGGCAGGTCCTGGAAACGGCATCAACAGATCTTGCTGGGTCTGAATTTTTAAATGCCCCCGTTGCTGACAACAATCTACCGAAGGCGTCTCCGCCCGCTCCAACCCCAACCAAGACCGCACCCTCCGCCGGCAAAAATGCTGACTCTGCGACAAGCGGCAGTGAAAAGAACACGAATAGCAATGCGAGCGGCGTGGTTCCCACCCCAACTGCCAGTGTAAGTTCGGCCAAGCAGGAACCCCAGTCTGAGGCAGCGGTTGAACAAGTGCGTTCATCCCTAGATGCTACGACTGCGCCTGGAGCAGTTGTCAGCGCTTACGGCCCGGTAAATATTCCCGAAGGATACATCCTGGAAGCGGTTGACACCTCAGTCTCGGGTCCTACGGTTTATTATTATACCAATGATGCCGGCGGACTCAGATTCCGCGTGGAATTGACAGAAGCCCCGAACAGCGGCAGCTCGGTCGTTAAAGTGGTCAAATTCCCCGACATGACCATATATGCCTATTTCTATGGGAATATGTCCACCAATGAACTGCGGGCTATAGCCAATGCGATAACTATAGGAGCAGAAGCCCCGTAAAGCACCAATAAAAAAGCTGCGTTCCAAGCGGAGGAACGCAGCTTTTTTGTTAATAAATCAGGATGCCAGGTTTCTCTCTTCATAATGGGAGAATTCCATTGAGAATCCAGCCCTTCCCTGAGTGCTGGAACGCAGTACCGTAGAATAGCCAAACATCTCTGCCAGGGGCACAAATCCCCTGATGATTTGGGTGCTGTTTTGCATTTCCATAGAATCCAGTTTTCCGCGCCGGTTGCTGATGTTGTTGATGATATTGCCGGTGAATTCCTCCGGAGAGGTGACTTCCAGCCTCATCACCGGTTCCAGCATCTTGGGACTGGCTTTCTTCAGGCATTCCCTGGTGGCAAACATAGCCGCGGTCCGAAAAGCCATTTCCGAAGAGTCTACTTCATGGAAAGAACCGTCCAGCAGGGTCACTTTGACATTCACTACCGGATAACCTTTCAGTACCCCCTCTTCCAAGGCCTGCTTGATCCCTGATTCAACCGCAGGTATATATTCACGGGGTATGGCTCCGCCTACAATCTTATTCACGAATTCGAAACCTTCTCCTGGTTCACATTTGAGAACTACATGGGCAAATTGGCCTTTGCCGCCGGTCTGTTTTACGTAGCGCGTCTCATGTTCTGCTGCCCGGGTAATGGTTTCTTTGTAGGCTACCTCAGGTTCGCCGATATTGATGCCTACATGGAATTCCTTGGCCAGGCGCTCAGCGATGATCTCCAGGTGCAGTTCGCCCATGCCTGACAATAAGGTTTGACCGGTCTCCTTGTTGTATATCATCCTGAACGTAGGATCCTCGGCTGATATCTTGGCCAGGGCTTCGGCAATCTTACTCTGATCCGATTGGGTGCGAGGTTCTATGGCAATCTGTATGACCGGTTCGGGGAAATCTATGGATTCCAATAAAATGGGTTGCACATCACTGCAGATAGTATCTCCGGTGGCTACATCCTTAAGCCCGATAAAAGCGGCAATATCGCCGGCTCTGACTTCTTCGATCTCCTCCCGGTGATTGGCGTGCATTTTGACCAAACGGCCAACTCGTTCCTTTTTGCCTTTATTACTGTTGAATACGTATGAACCAGCCTTGACTGAACCCGAATATACCCGGGCAAATGCCAGCTTGCCCACATGGCGGTCACTCACGATTTTGAAGACAAGGGCAGAGAAATCGCTGTAAGTGTCAGGACTAATTTCCAGGCTTTCTCCGCTGTCCAGGTCCACAGCTCGGGCAGGGTTCACATCCAGAGGAGACGGCAGATATTCGACGATGGCGTCCAAAAGGGTCTGTACCCCGATGTTGCGGTAAGAACTGCCACAAATTACTGGGACCATATTAGCCTGTACCACATTGTTCCTGACCGTCTCAACTACCAGCTCATCAGGGATGGCCTGGTTATTGTAATAAAGTTCAAGCATGGCCTCATCAGTCTCGGCCAGTTTTTCCACCAGGGCAAGTCTCCACTGTTTGGCTTCTTCCGCGTACTCACTGGGGATGTCGGTTTCCTTGACTTCATTGCCCAATTTACCCGCAAAGGTCTGGTATCTCATCTTGACCAGGTCAATAATACCGCTGAATGCTTCTCCTTCAAAGACAGGCAGGGTCAATACCAGCGGATCAGCTCCCAGGCGCTGCCGGATCTGCTCCACAACGCGATAGAAATCGGCTCCGATAGCGTCCATCTTATTGACATAAGCCATGCGCGGTACTTTGTATTTGTCAGCTTGCCTCCAGACGGTTTCGGACTGGGGCTCTACGCCACCTTTGGCACAAAAAATAACCACAGCACCATCCAGGATACGCAGGCTTCTCTCCACCTCGGCTGTGAAGTCCACATGCCCAGGTGTATCAATGATATTGATACTGGTTCCCTTCCAAACACATTTGGTTGCAGCCGAGGTAACCGTTATTCCCCGTTCTTTCTCTACATCCAGGTAGTCCATAACGCTTTCGCCATCATGGGTCTCCCCGATCTTATGGGTGAGACCCGTAAAGTATAAAATGCGTTCGGTGGTGGTGGTCTTGCCTGCGTCGATATGGGCAATAATACCGATATTCCTTAGATCTTTCAACATAATTAGCTGTCACTCCTCCTATAGAAAACCAAAAATTAACGGCATTACACAGTTGTAGTGCCGCCAATCACACAGTTCTGTTGCCAGAATACCTTTATCAATACAACGTACATTATAATAGTCTAAGGCCATTTGGCCCGGATGTCAAACAAAAAACATACCTATTTCAACAGGGGTGAAATGACTTTGAACACAGGGCTTCCAGCTATTTTCATAAGATCAAACAATATTGTTTCGGTATTGGAAATAATTGCGCCGGTCCCTTGCATCAAATCCAGGCCGTTCTGATAATTTTCCTCAAACCTGGAGCATACTGCATCCTTTACTACATGGACATTGTAGCCGTCTTCCACCAGGTCTCGTACCGTCTGAAAAACACAAACATGAGTTTCGCTGCCAGTGACCAGTACTGTCTTGCGATTGAGAGGGGCCAATATTTTCCTGAGCCCCTCTATTGCTGAAAAATCCATCTTGTCCATATATAGATAGTCCTTAAGGCCAGTCATTATCTCTGGTACGGTGGGCCCCAGACCGCGGGGATATTGCTCTGTCACGATGACGGGAATATCCATCTGGTTAGCCAGACTAGTCAAAAGGTTGGTGTTTTTATACACCTTCTCCCGCTGCTCCATGGCTTTCATGAGTTTATCCTGCAAGTCTATGATAACCAGAACCGTCTCGTCCGCCTGTAATTTATAATTTTTTCGCATCGCCATCCCCCTTAGTCTGTTATTATTAATTAGAAATATTGTGTCAGCATAGCCTTATTATACCTAGCATTAGGCACTATGAGCAAGTTGGGCTCATTTATTAGCCCAGGTGAAGCCATATTTTGGTCGTTGAGCGGTCTTCCCCCAGTCGGTCACGTTTATTTAATGCCCGGAGGTGAATCCCACCTGTGCGAAATCGTCTGCTCGCCATCACCGCAGCTCTGCTTCTGCTCTCAGCCATCGGCAGCAAAATACTGCCCCTATATCGGCAGGAAGGCAATCCTGTGCCTTTTCTTATGGCTGCGGTGCGTTTGATCGGAAACGAGAGCCAGGTGGAGCCTATCTCCGGCAGTTCAGTAAGATACCTGGTGCAGGCCAAAGGTGGATTGGATCCATTTATTGACTTCATGGCCACCAAAGGATGGCAATACCAGGAACAGATGGGCGCAGGAATCCTATTCTACCGGGATGGGATAGGAATGACTGCCTTGAGCCGAATGTATTCCAGCTTCTTCATGGTAATAGAACTTCCGCCGCCTAATCAGGAACCATATCCGGCTGACTCCACCTGCGTGACCTTGACTGCCACTGGCGACATACTTATGCATAATACCATCATCGCCTCGGGCTTGAATAATAATAAATATGACTTTCTCAACTTATATTCGCCTGTTAAACATTTGTTGGAGGCTGCAGACTATGCCTCGGTGAACCTTGAGACAGCGCTTGCAGGCCCGGCTTCAGGTTATACTGGATATCCCCTTTTCAATAGCCCGGATAGCATTGCAAGGGCTCTAAAAGAAAGCGGATTTGACCTGGTGGTTACAGCCAACAATCATATTTTGGATAGA
>JAAZOA010000324.1 GCA_012798055.1 Syntrophomonadaceae bacterium
AGGGCCTCGTCCAGGGAGGTGGGCAGAGCTTTGATCTTGGCTTTTTCCTCCGGGGACAGATTGTAGAAGTTGATGTCAAAGGGGCCGAATCCTTCAGCTGTAGGATCGATCTTGTTCTGGATGCCGTCCAGGCCCGCCATCAGCATGGCGGAAAAACCCAGGTAAGGATTGCAGGTGGCATCCGCGGAACGGAATTCGAAGCGCTTGGCCATAGGGCTCTTGGCATAGGCAGGGACCCGGATGACCGCACTGCGGTTGGCAGTAGCGAAACAGACACTCACCGGGGCTTCATATCCAGGCACCAGCCGCTTGTAGGAATTGGTACTGGGATTGGTGAAAGCCAGCAGAGCTGAGGCATGTTTAAGCATACCGCCGATGAAATACAGGGCCTCTTGGCTCAGACCGGAGTAGCCCTTTTCATCGTAGAATACAGGTTCGCCGCCTTTGAACAGGTGTATATGTACATGCAGTCCGTTGCCGGCTTCAGCAAAAAGGGGCTTGGGCATGAAGGTGACTGTCTTGCCCTCCTGGAAAGCCAGGTTTTTGATCAAATATTTGGCCAGCATAGTCTTGTCGGCCATTTCCCTCATCCCGCCGAATTCAACTTCGATCTCGACCTGACCAGGGCCGCCCACTTCATGATGATGGTATTTGACCGGGATATCGTTCTCTTCCAACAGCATGCACATACGGGATCTTAAATCGTAAAGGATATCTTGAGGGGGGCCGATATGGTAACCGAATTTGGCTGGGATCTTATAGCCCAGGTTCTGATACTCATTGTCACCGCTGTTCCAGATAGCCTGTTCTGCGTCTATGGTGAAACCGGTCTTTTGTGGAGAACATTCATAGCTGACATGGTCAAATACATGGAACTCATATTCGGGGCCGATCCTCATTTCATCAGCAATTCCGGTAGACCGCATGTACTCTTCGGCCTTAACTGCGATAGAACGGGGATCCTGGTCAAAGCGGTAATTCTCGGGCTGGGCAATCACAAAAACATCGCCTATCATGCTCAGGGTAGGGACTTCAGTAAAAGGTTCGTTTACCGCTGTAGTGATGTCAGGGATAAAAACCATGTCGCTCTTTTCTACCGGAGCAAAACCGTAATTGGAACCATCGAACCCGATGCCGGTTTCCAGGGTCTCAGGTTTGAACCTTCCAACGGGAATTCCCAGATGTCGCCATCTGCCCATAAGATCGATCATCTTGAAATCGATCATCTTGATATTGTTGGCAGCACAGTAGTCCATTACTTCTTTGTAATTAGTAAACAGAGAAAACTCCTCCCCACTGAATAAATTTCGTGAAAATTATAGCAGAGCAGAATCGGTGCGTAAAGAATCCTATATGCATTATTCGGTATAACGGACATATTATACTGTATACATTATCCCCGCCTGCACAGCTGCTCCCCTTTTTCCGCGATCAGGGTATTTTAAATGATTATGATCAGGAAAGAGATCAGCATGGCGGTCCCCAGGATAATTTTAAATGCAATCCCCGAAAACAAGCCAACGACAGCTCCTAATCCGGAATGCCAGGCCCGCGGCCAATCGTTGCCCTGCATTTTCTCTCCCAACACGGCTCCCAACCATGGCCCGATGATTATTCCAAAAGGTGGGAAAATGAAAATGCCGGCCACACCTCCCAGGACCGCACCCCAGACACCTTTTTTGCTGGAATTGAAGTATTTGGCACCAAGATAGGTGGAAATATAGTCGACCAGCATGGACAGCAGGGCTATACCGGCCAAAACCACCAGGTATTGGGCGCTGATGACCTTAAAACCTTCGTA
>JAAZOA010000325.1 GCA_012798055.1 Syntrophomonadaceae bacterium
GTGCGCGGCCGGAACAGGGCGCTTCCTGCAGGTGATGGCGACAGCCTTGGGTTTGGATGTTAGCGACCTGGGGTCAGCGGAATACCCTGACCAGATGTTGGCCATAAGTAGTATGTGTACCGTATTTGCTGAGTCTGAAATAATCGGCCTTTTAGCCCGGGGCAATCCCAAAGGGGGCATCATCGCCGGGCTGCATCAGTCGGTCGGCAAACGCGTGGCAGCCATGACCAGGCGTTTGGGTATCAGAGAGCAAGTGGCTTTCACTGGTGGAGTGGCGATTAACCAAGGTGTCAAGCGGGCTCTGGAAGAAGAGCTAGGTTTAAAGGTAATGGTGCCGGAAGCCTGCCAGTACACAGGGGCACTGGGGGCAGCTTTGTTGGCCCTGGAAGAATAAACGACAGTTTGGCTCAACCCGTCCGGGCAGTTGATTTAACAGGGTTTTTTCAGTAAATTAAGGGTAGATTATGATTTTTATATCTGGATGGGAATGGGGGATTGGGACGTGGGTCAATTTATCAGGGTGAAAGATCGTGATACAGTTCTCGAGATCTCTTATGAAGACATGATCAAATACCACGGCCGCTTCAATATCGGCGGGGTCGCCCTGGCTTTCAAGGCTTTGGAACTGGGTTTCCAGAGGACGGTCCCCCCGGGTGAAATACCGGAACGCAATAAAATCAGTTTTGTTTCCGCTTTGGGGGAGAGTGCCACCGGCGTGGTGGATGCAGTGGAAATGGCTACCCGGGCGGTGTCCCGGGGCGCTATGAGCACTGACATGGATTTTGGCCGCGATGTGAATGCTCCATCCAATCCCGACGGCGGCAAATTTTATTTTGAGGTAACCTATGACGGTAAAAAGATCGGACTGTCAGTCAAGGCAGGTCTCATCCCCGAGGAATTTACCGGGCTATTGACGATAGCTATGTCCAGGCACCTGAACTGGGAAGAAATGCAGCGTTTGCAGGAGGTCAAAGAGGAGATAGCGACGTTGGTTATGTCCAAGGAAGCCGAGGAACTGTTTGATATTCATCAATTATAACTGGTAGCAACATTTCGAATTAACGACGATAAGTTGTGTCAGCTAGCAAGCGATTTGTGGCATTGGCTGCATTTCTATATAATTTAATTAAGAAAGGGGTGGTTTAGATGAAAGCTGGCGTCCGTAACAGGCTGACCGGGAAGATTGTCGAAATCAAGCAAGGTGACATTATGTCCGAAGTAGTCATTCAAATGGAAGACAACCTCCATATCCACATTACCTCTGTGATGACCACCGACTCCCTGAAAGAAGCTGGTTTTAAAGTTGGGGACAACGCCACCGCGCTAATCAAAGCCATAAATGTGGTGTTAGTTAAGTAAAAGATCTAAAAAAGGTGGAAAGAGTTGATTGATACCTCCGGTTTGCAATCGGAGGTTTTCGTTTTTCTGCGACTTAATGTATTTTGAGGATAGACAATGTTTTAACATTTGCAGTAGACTAACATTAAATTAATGTTAGCATTACTATAAATACAAGTTATAGAAATGGGAGGAATGTTTGTGGCCGATTATAAGCAGATGTGGACCGACTTGGGAATGGACCTGGAAAAACATGATTTACTTTGTGAGGTTTTGCCCGAGGCATTCGGAGGAGTATACCTCTCCCAGCAGAACCGCCCCCAGGGTATGGGTTTCTACGATTTCGTGGTCTCGGAGATCCACGGGGTAAGGCCGGCGGAGATGCTGGAACATCAGAAACAGGGCGGTAAGGTATTCGGGACTTTTTGTGTTTATGTCCCGGATGAAGTAGTGTTTGCGGCAGGCGGCATAGCCGCCGGACTGTGCGGCGGCTCGCAGTTCTGGGTATCCGGGGGGGAGAAAGTATTGCCAGCCAACACCTGTCCACTCATCAAAGCATCGGTAGGGGCCAGATTGGACAAGACCTGCCCGTTTTTCTTGATTCCGGATATGTATGTGGGCGAGACCACCTGTGATGGCAAGAAGAAAGCCTGGGAGATCCTGGCCGGGGAAGTCCCATTCCACATCATCGATGTTCCCCAGATGAAGCGCGACAAGGATGTGGCTGCTTTCGAGGCTGAAATAATGGATTTCATTGCTATGGTAGAAAAGGTGACCGGCAATAAGATTACCGCTGAGAGACTGGGGGAAAGCATCAAACTCATCAATAATAAGCGCAAGGGCCTGCAGCGCCTGTATAATGCTCGCAAAGCATCTCCGGTGCCGATCAGCGGCAAGGACGCGCTCCTGGTTACCCAGATTGCCTTTTATGATGATCCCGCCCGCTGTGCCCAGATGGCCAACCAATTAGCCGAGGAATTGGAAGAACGCGTTGCTCGCCAGGAAGGAGTATTCCCTGCGAACGCCCTGCGCATAATGGTGAGCGGCACGCCCATGGCCATTCCAAACTGGAAACTGCACCATATCATTGAAACTGCCGGAGCTGCGGTGGTAGTGGAGGAATCCTGCACTGGCACCCGCTATTTCGAAAATTTGGTGGACGAAAGCGCCACTACTGTTGAAGGCCAGGTGCGAGCTCTGGCGGAACGCTATATGAAGACCAACTGTGCCTGTTTTACACCCAATCCCGGCCGAGTAGAGGATATCGTCCGTTTAGCGGATGAGTACAAAGTAGACGGCATAATCGATACTAACCTGCAATTCTGCAATCTGTACTCTACCGAAAGTTTCCTGGTCAAGCAGGCCCTGGCGGATAAAGGCCTGCCGGTTATGCATATCGAGACCGATTACAGCGAACAGGATTACGAGCAATTGCGGACCCGAATCGAAGCTTTCCTGGAAATGCTGCGGAAGTAGGTATCGTATTGGAGAGCCACGAATATGATTGGTATATCCTTTTCCCCAACCACCACCAGGGACTGCGCCTGAACCGTGAGTTGAAGGAGCAGGGGATCAAGAACACGATTGCACCTACGCCTCGGGAGGCTAGCACTAGCTGCGGCATGTCTCTGATTGTGGGGGAAGCCGATTTGGAATCAATTATGGCAGTCATAGAAGCGAAAAGCATCATTATCGAGAAAATAGTGAAGATAGCCAGGAAGGAATGGCAATACCGAAGTTGTTGAAGTAAACGAGGATCATCACAGGCAACCTGGAATTTAATCCAGGTTGCTTTCTTTTCGCTTTTACAGCATTATTATCTGGATGTCTGCAAAGCAGACTGAACTCGAAGATGGTGATGACCTCTTAAGCTTATAGTGATAAAATGGTGCAGTGATTTACATCTTGGGCAAAATGGTTGGAGGCCAATGATAGCGTTTCAAGTCCAGAACATGACTATAAGTTTTACAGACAGGGTTGTATTAAGAGGTGTCAACCTTTCAGCGGAAGATAAAGAGAGGATCGGCTTGATCGGAGCCAATGGAAGCGGCAAGACCACTCTCTTGAAGTGCCTGACTGGTGAACTGATGCCGGACGAGGGCGGTGTGACCATCTCTTCCGGCTTAACCTTGGGTTGCCTTGAACAGCTGCCCCCTGCTGGAGCCGGGCTTACTGCCTGGGATGTCATCATGCAGAGCTATCTTCACTTAGTGGATATGCGCCGGCAGCTGCATGATTTGGAAGTCGCGATGGGAGCAGCGGATGCAGACCTGGATCGGGTAATGGAGCAATATGCGCGGATAAGCGAAGGTTATGAGCGAGCCAATGGCTATGCCTGCGAGAATATGGCCCGGAGGATACTGATCGGCTTGGGTTTCAGCAATGACGAATTCTCTCTGCCCCTGGATAGCTTCAGCGGAGGTCAGAAGACCAGGCTCAACCTGGGCCGATTATTAGCCCTGGCGCCGGATATCTTGCTCCTGGATGAACCTACCAACCACCTGGATTTGGCTTCGGTAGAGTGGCTGGAGGATTTCGTGGCAGATTATCCCGGCACGGTTCTGGTTGCCTCTCACGATCGTATGTTTCTGGACCAGGTGGCCACCCGTATCGCGGAACTGCAGGGCGGGATTTTGCGCAACTATATCGGCAATTACAGTTCCTATCTAGATAAGAAAGCCCAGGACGACCTCGGTGCGCAGCGGGCTTTCGAAAAACAGCAGGAATTTATCCGGCAAACAGAGGCATATATAAGGCGCTTCCGGGCTGGTATCAAATCCAAACAGGCCCGGGGTCGGGAATCCCAATTACAGCGTTTGCAGCGCCTCAACGCGCCTGAATCGGCCCGGCAGATCAGGCCGCGCCGGATAAAGCAGGACCGGGAGAGCGGCCAGGATGTTTTGAGCCTTGCCCATGTTAGCAAAGCCTACCAGGGGCGACCAGTCTTGACCGATATAGATTTGCAGGTCAAAAAAGGCGATAAGATCGGCATTATCGGGCCCAATGGCTGCGGGAAGACCACCCTGTTAAAGCTTATCAAGGGCATGATCGCCCCGGATGAGGGTGAAATCCGTATCGGCAGCCGTGTGGACATGGCTTATTTCTCCCAGGAACACTTTGACCTGGATCCTGACAACACATTATTGCAGGAAATATACAATACTTTTGACCTGACCCTGGAGGAAGCCCGCACTGCTTTGGGCGGCATGCTTTTTAGTGAAGATGATGCATTGAAAAA
>JAAZOA010000027.1 GCA_012798055.1 Syntrophomonadaceae bacterium
AGAGGTAGTGGATATAATCGACCGCACCCCGGATGTGAAGAGCTTCTTCGTGCGGAATACGGATGGCAGCGGAGTGCCCTTCCAGGTTGCCCCCGGCCAATGCGCCATGGTTTCCCTCTTGCCGGTAGGGGAGGCTATGATCTCCTGCACCTGGCAGGAAGAACAGGAATACCTGGAATTCGCCATCAAGAGAGTGGGGCTTTTGACCGATGAACTCCACCAGATCGATATCGGGCAGAAGATCGGGGTGAGGGGCGCTTATGGCAACGGCTTCCCGGTGGAGGCCTGCAAGGGCAAGGACATGGTCTTCATCGCCGGCGGCATCGGGTTGGCGCCGCTCAGGTCCTTCATAAAATACTGTTTCAAGCACCGCCATGACTATGGCAAAATCACCATCATCTATGGCAGCCGCAGCAGTGCCGACCTCTGCTTCAAGGAGGAACTCTTCGACCTGTGGCCCAAGGAGCCTGATACCCAGGTTTTTGTCACCATAGACAATCCCGAAACGGACTGGAATGGGCATGTAGGTTTCGTGCCGGCATACCTGGAAGAACTGAATCCCAGCCCCAATGGTGCTATTGCGGTGGTGTGCGGACCGCCGATCATGATCAAGTTCGTCCTGCAGTCCCTGGAGAAGATGGGCTATGCTGATGAGCAGGTCATAACCACCCTGGAGATGCGGATGAAGTGCGGGATCGGCAAGTGCGGGCGCTGCAACATCGGCAGCGAATTCATCTGCCTGGACGGCCCGGTCTACTACTTAAAACAGCTCCGGGACCTGCCTGCCGAATGGTAACCTCCCTGTCACGGGGGCGGAGTTGTTGACACTTAGATGTTGAAGAGGGCAGCACCTGGGAGGTGCTGCCCTCTTTATTCTGCAGCGGGAATAGGATTTCAGGTTGTTCTCTCCTTGGACCTGCGGATCAGTATTTGCATAATACCCTGCATCATCTCCACCGGGTAATTTTTGAAACCGTCACTGATATAGCGGTCGAAGAGCAGCCCGGCCAGTGCGCCTTCATCAGCTCCAGCCGCCAATTCCTCCAGGATAAAATGGGATACCTTCCGAGCCGCAGCCGAAAATGGCCCGTAAAGCTCCTCGCTGGATGAACCGGATGCCAGGACTCCATGGGCCGTGGCTACGATCTTGGTAGGGTAAGATTTGAGCTTATCAATGGTCTGCATATAGATTTCATATCCCTGGAAAAACATAGGGGTTATGACCCCCTGGCTTGATATTCCGCCTACTGCATCTGACACGAACATTACCTGGTCTTTTTCCAGATACGCAGCTATGGAACAGTTGCTGTGTCCTGGCGCATCGATGATTTTCAATTCCAGGCCTGGTTCTATAAGCAAAGTGTCACCCTCACCTACCGGTAAGTCGATCACTATGCGGCTGTCCAGGTCAATGGGCGGAGAAATGGTCAGGAGGCCCTTCTCAAGATAGTTCTCAGTCACTATAACATCGTTGCGGAAGTTTTCCCGGACCAGTTTCTCTTTTTCCATGAGTTTACTGGCCGCATGGCTGGCAACCAACTGGGCATCGGGGAACATCTCCTTCAGGAGGGGCACTCCACAGATATGATCGAAATGGGAGTGCAGAGCCAGCAGGAATTTTACGTGGGGTTTGGATGGGAGCTCCTGCCACTGTTCTTCGAAAACCTTCACCGCGGCCCGGGTGCCGCATTCCACCAGGGCAGCCTCCTTTTGCCCCACCAGGTAGAAATGGAATTGATCATCACCCAGCAGTGTGACATTATCGGTTAAACGCTTAATAAATATGACCCCCTCTCAACTTGGTGCGGACAGAGCCGTTTCAAAACCGGCCCGCAAGATCCCATGGATAATCCACCAGGCAGGGCTTCACCTATCTATACGATTACATATGGTTAGCTTGTGGTCAACACGTATTGGTTTGGACCAGGCAGGTTTTAGCGTCTCATTGAGCCGGATGGCCATTAGTTCGGTCAGCAGCGAACCTGCTCAGGGAAATTATGTTCAGGCCGGGGTGGGTATCGCCCGGTCAAAGGCGACCCATCCGGGGATGGTTATGGCTCGGGAGCGGCAAAAGTGCTTTAATTATGAATATAGTCTGGAGGGGGAATATATTATGCCTTTCATGCGCAACCATCGTGCGGCCCTTGCGACCTTGGCCGGGGCAATATTTTTAACAGCAGCCCTGCTGTTCCTGGGCACCGACTACTACGTGGAAAAGACTGGATCCCAATATATTTGCAGCCCGTCATCCGTGCCCGAAGGGGAAGCGATCCTGATCCTGGGGGCTTATGTTTTCCCGGATGGCCAACTCTCGGATATGCTGAGGGACCGGGTAACCGTAGGATATGAGTTGTATCAGCAAGGCCGGGCTCCCAAGATCATCGTGAGCGGGGATCACGGCCGGGTGGACTATGATGAGGTCAATTCGATGAAAGACAGCCTGATCAACCAAGGGGTACCCGGCCAGGATGTATTCATGGACCACGCGGGTTTC
>JAAZOA010000326.1 GCA_012798055.1 Syntrophomonadaceae bacterium
CAGACTGAACTCGCCCCCGATTTGGGCTCCGCGCCCAAATCAGCCCAGAATGAGACCTCCGCCGACCCCTTGAGTTTGGACCGCAAGGTGGTCCAGAATGCTAGTCTCAGCTTAAAGGCGCCGGATGTAGCCCAAGCCGCTGATCAGATTATCACTTTGTGCGGCTCAAAAGGCGGCTACACCGTCAGCAGCCGCATCTACCGGGAGAATGACCGGGTGTCCGGGCGCCTGGCTCTCAAAGTCCCCCAGGCTGGGTTGCTGGAGGTTATCGATGGTATATCGGCTCTTGGGGAAGTAACCGACAAGGTGATCAGCACCCAGGACGTCACTGAAGAATTCTATGACGCCCAGGCCCGCCTGAAGGTGCTTGAGGCCAAGGAAGCACGGCTGCTTGGGCTGATGGACCGGGCAGCCAATATAGCTGAAATCATCAGCATAGAGAATGAACTCAGCAAAACCCGCGGTGAAATAGAGGTCTTGAGCGGTCGTCTGCAGCTCCTGGCCAATGCTACCCAGTATAGCTTGATCAATATCAACCTGGTGGAGGGTGTGCCCGGCAGTGTCAAAGCACCCCAGGGGACCTGGGGCAAGGCCTGGCAAAGCTTGATCAATAGTCTCAATGGGGTTATCAATTTCGGCAGCAACACTTTGGTCTTTCTTTTCGCTGCCATCCCCTGGCTGGTGATCGCATCCCTGCTGGCGCTGCTGGTCAGATGGATGTATCCCAAGTTAAGCTCCCGCCTCTTTAGAAATAAATCCCTGACCCTTGAATGAGACTGTTGCCATTTTATTCCACGACAAGGTCACAGCCAAATGATACTATGAAAACAGAGGATACCGCCAAGTAGTTGATAGGACAGGCCTGGATGCACGGAACAAGGCAACTTGAGCTGCGCAGTGCAAGCGAGATGTCAAGTGACCTGGGTGAGCAGATAGGAGGGGTCATGGACACTACCAAATACATCATATTTTTCATCGCTCTCATAGTACTGGCTTTGGTGATACGGACTGTTTTCGGCGGTTGAGGAGTATAGAAAGCCTCCGGTCCGGAGGCAGCCTGGACGATACGCAGAGGAGGGGCGAATGGCCCCTCCTGTTTTTGGTTCAATCGCACAGATTTTTTTCGGATGGATCAACTCCCCTACTCAGCCTCGATGTCAATCCGCCATAAACATGAAGTTTTGCAATTATATCTACATAATGTTTATTTGTTGACAAACAATTTCCCGCTCGATCAACCTTGTCCGCTGTCACTGGAATCATCAGGCGCGGTCGCGGCAGGAGCTTCAGCCGTAGGTTCACCTGCGTCTTGCTGCACAGCGGGCGCCGAAGGCTCCTGGCCTTTTGACACTGGTGGAGCCGGAGCAGGTTTAGGAGTCTGAGCAGGCATTTGCGGCCCGGCAGGAGTTCCGCTTTCCGGCACGTATCTTAGTTGGTTGTTGCGTATTACATATATGAAAACCGGGAACAGACACAATAATATGGAGAGCACGGTATAGAGTACAGCCTGGGTTGTGTACATCTCGAAGAGCCGGTAGATCAGCAAAACCGCATAGATAAAGGATGCCAGTGAAAACAGCCACCCAATCCCGTGCATATTTCCGAGCATCGAGCCACCTACAATTATGACCGGAGTCCAAAGTCCTAGATTCTCCAAACGATAGCCAAAGATATCCAGCTCACCCACCAGCAATCCCATGATGTAAAGGTCCGCAATCGGGATCCAAGCCAGCCAGGCATTTTCGATCCCGCGCTTTTCTGCCATGGTCGCCAATCCGATCGACTTGAGAACATAGAGAACCACTATGATGGCCAGGAACATTAATACGAATACGATCCCCAGAGCCATTAAAGCACCCCATCCAGCCCATTCCATGAAACACCATCCCCTTTCCTATTCTGATTATACTGCCTGTATCGACTCAATATTACAAAATATTGCAGAATACTTTTGTCCTGCTATGCCTGAGGGCAATCCTTGGACCAGCCCTGCCGTGTTGAGACCTTCATCAGATAAGGTATAATGGTAGATAGGCAGATTAAATTCGGGAGGTAGATAATATGGCAAAATTCCAAGGTGTATACAAATGTGATGTATGCGGCAACATGGTTGAAGTATTGTTTGCAGGTAAAGGCGATCTGGTCTGCTGTGGCCAAACTATGAACCTGCTGGAAGAGAACACCGTAGACGCAGCAGTGGAAAAACACATCCCGGTGGGCGAGCAGGCAGGAAACCTGCTTACTGCCAAGGTAGGCAGTGTAGCCCATCCCATGACCCCTGAGCACTATATCCAGTGGATTGAAGTCCTGGCGGGGAACAAGTCCTACAAGATTTTCCTCAAACCTGGCCAGGATCCCCATGCCACCTTCTGCATCGAATCCGGCAATGAGCCTATTGTCCTGCGGGAATACTGCAACCTGCATGGCTTGTGGAAAGGATAGATCCGACTTAGGTCTGGACCATATTCGGCCGGGCGGTTTATCACCCGGCCCTTCCCTTTATTGACGATTAATTTTAAGGAGGAATGAAAATGGCCGGCAAAGAGGACTTCACTGCCGAGGAGTGGCAGCAGATCATCACCGCTCCCCAAATGGCGGCTATCTACATCGGCCTGTCCAGCCCCAGCGGTATAGTTGGTTCAGTCAAAGAGATGATGGCTTTCCCCAAGTTGGTCGTGGAAGCCACCAAAACCTCCACCGGCAACTCCCTGATCGACGCACTGGCCTCCGACTTCAAAGCCAAGATCGAAAAGCTGGAGAAAGTTGAACTGCCCTTTACCAGCAAGAAACCGAACGAAATCAAGTCCCAATGCCTGCAGGCCTGCCGCTCCCTAGCCTGGATGCTGGCTACCAAGAACATACCCGAGGCCGAGGGTTTCAAACAGTGGATTTACAGGGTAGCCCAGTTAAGCGCGGAGTCGGCCAAGGAAGGCGGATTCCTTGGATTTGGAGGGACCAGGGTTAGTGAAGCCGAAGTAGCAGCCCTCCAAGACCTGGCCGAAACCCTGGGCATCCAGGTTTGACCCCTATAACACCTATCGTACAGGAGGTTTTGCGATGATTATCGACAAGGTTTTGCTGGCAACCGATTTGTCCCCTATGTCCCAATTGGTGACTGACTGCGTAGCCGAAATGGCAGCAGTAGGGGTCAAAGAAGCGGTCCTGGTCCATGTCATCGACATCCGTGCCGAGGGCAGCCCGGCGGTGGCATCCAAGGACCAACAGAACGAACGGATGCTGGAGCTAAACAGAATCCAGCTGGAAGCAAGAGGAATCAAGGTCAAGACTATTCAACCCGTAGGTTTCCCGGCCCATGAGATAGTGAGTATCGCCAACCAGGAACAAGTCTCCATGATTGCCATCGCTTCGCATGGAGAAGGATATATCAAACAGATTTTCCTGGGTAGCACCGCCACCGATGTAATCCGCATCAGCGACGTGCCGGTTTTACTGCTCAAGGGCCGGGAGGCCGCCCCTGCCAGCCGCCCGATATCCTGGAATATCTTCCGCCGCGTACTGGTACCCCTGGATTTTTCCGTCCATTCCGACTATCTCCTGCAGATCATCAAAGATGACTCGGCCCTCTTCCGAGATGTAGTCCTGTTCTCTGTAATCGAGCGAGCCCGCAACCAGATGGAGCTATTGGCCTTGCTGTACGAGAAAGAGCGCCAGCTGGACCTGATTAAAAAGGAACTGGAGGAACTGGGCACCCGGGTCACAGTCCAGTACGGGCAAGGTGCAGCTTCACTCAATATCATGGAGACAGCCGACCAGGAGAATGTAAGCCTGATCCTAATGGCTACCCGGGGCCAGGGACTGATAAAAGAGCTAATGCTGGGCAGCACCGCCCATGCTGTGGCCCGCAGGTCCAAACAGCCCTTGCTCCTCATCCCTTCCCGGGGATAGAGCCGCTACTGTTGTCGTTTTATGGCATTGGCCGCGATCTGGACCACATCCCAGGTGGTAGAAAAAGGCGGGGCATATCCCAAGTCCAGAAAACCCAATTCCTCGGCGGTCATACCCCGGTCTACGGCGCATGCCATGACATCAACCCGCCAGGCGCACTCCTTGCGGCCCATCAGTTGGGCTCCCAGCAGAATCCGGGTGCCCGGATCGTAGCAGAGTTTGATAGTGATCCGGGCCGGATCAGGAAAATACCGGGCATGGGAGAGGGCCTCGACTGTCACTGTGCCGATTTCCATTCCTGCCGCGCTGGCATCCTGTTCGGTAATCCCGGTCCGGGCGAATTCCATATCCAGGCAGCGGAGCATAGCCGTACCCAGGGCGTTGTCAAACCGGGACGGCTGCCCCAGGATCACGTCTGCAACTACCCTCCCCTGCTTGTTTGCGTTGGTGCCCAAAGGGATGTACACGGGCCGCTTAAGGATCTTGTGCATAACGGTGGTGCAATCACCAGCTGCATAGACATCCTTGACCGAAGTCTGCATCATGGCATCGGTTAGCAGAGCTCCATTGGCCTCCTTGTGCATTAGCGGGCTGTCTATAAACGAGGTGTTGGGGCGTACACCAATAGCCAGGATAACCAGGTCGGTTTCATAAGCACCTCCAGCGCAGAGCACCCGGTCGACCCGGTCTTCGCCTGACAGGCCTTTGACCTGCTCCCCGGTATGTACTTCTACCCCGTGGCGGATCAATTCCTGCTCGGCCGCCAGCCCGAACTCAGGGTCAAATCCATACAGGAGATTGGGTTTGGCCTCAAATAGGCTGACTCGTTTCTTCTGCATCACGCAAGCTTCCGCCATTTCCAGGCCTATATAACCACCGCCGATGATGGATACCTTCTTCACCCAGGGCTGCTGCAGGGCCTTCTTAATAGCTTCCCCGTCCAACAGGCTCCGCAGCGTAAATACCCCCGCCAAGCCGGTTCCAGTTATCGACGGTATGATAGGCGAGGCCCCGCTAGCCACTATCAGCCGGTCGTAAGGCTCATCCCGGCAGGTCCCGCTGGTCCTGTCACAGACCAGTATGAAATGGGCCTCCGGATCTACGCCGATTACCTCATGCTCCAGGTACAACTTTATCCCTTCCTGTTCGAGCCTCTCCCTGGAGCGGATTCTCATCAGGTCGATATCCGGATTGAGGCCGGAAATGTAGTACGGCAGGCCGCAGGCACCGTAGGAGATCTCGCGGGACTTTTCAAATACCAAGACCTCCAGGCCCTGGCCCTTGCGGACCAGTCTGGAGGCTGCACTCATCCCTGCTCCGTTGCCTCCGATTATCACTACTCGCATGATCAATCCTCCTCCGCTGACCGGCAGTCTGGCCGTGCCTTTTGCCGCCAGCTCAAGTTCTGTCTGCATTTATTCAGCGGGGTGTCACTCCTCGGGGAGAGTCTTTAGGGCCCTTGCGGCCGCATCCAGGTTGTTAAACAGGCGTATTGGGATCTTTATGCTTGAACCACCCTGCTGGGCGACCATAAGTTCCATAAGAAATGCCAATTTAATAGGAGGAAGAAGCTTCAAAATCTTCAGCTGGCCGTTTGCCAAAGCCTGGAGCTTGTTCTCTATTTGCAGGTCCTGGCGGCTATCCTTGTATACCTGCTGAACCTGGCCCCGCCGCTCCCGGAGCCCAGCTACGAACTCTTCGGCAGTGTAGATGGGGCAGCGGTCCATTTCATAGACCAAGGCTGCCTGTTCCAAACCAGCCAGATTATCAGGGCCAAATTCACTTACCAGGGCTTGATAATCGGAGGGCCGGAAGGCGTAGTAATCCCCGTTCAGCTGGTCCAGGGCCTTCATGGCATCCAGGTACCCAAGCTGCCGGTTGCGCCGCATCACCTCGGGGCTCAGGTCCAATATCCCCCCCAGGTTAAG
>JAAZOA010000327.1 GCA_012798055.1 Syntrophomonadaceae bacterium
CTCCCATCCGCTGTTTGATTGATTCACCGGCCATTCAATCGCCATCAGATATTGCATTACGATCCTTCTGTTGATAACCTCGATTTTTGGATTAATTCGGCATCGTCTTCAGCTCGCACTATTTCCATGACCTTCAGTTTTTCCTCCCCTCTTCACGTCTAGCCGAAACCGGCCATCAGGCCCATCGATTGTTTAATATCCAGACGCGCTGGCAACGGTTTCGCACCATGTTCTGACGAGCAGCAAACCCCCAATCTATAAGGCATAAGACGTTGCAAAATTTGCACTTTTTACCTTTGTTATGTTGCATTATTTGCAGCAGCCGCTCAATCCACTTATTTATAAATATAGTAATTACAATAGTAAAATGTTTGGATTCAGATTTGCATGGCAATTTTTCATAGTTTAACGCCAATAATGACTGGCCAGGTTTTGGCTAAGGATTCCAAGAATAACTGGTGTTGGCTTCACTTTTAACTCTACGGAGGAAGTATGAACCGGTTGAATCTTCCTTACATCGCCTTGGCCGTTATCATGTCTGTTTTTTGTCTCGCCGATTTTGCATTAGCTGATGTGGCGGGGACCCTTCATACCATCTTCGGCCGATGCTACAATTCGGATGGTACAACACCCAGTGTAACATTCAGGGCTTATGTCACCACCAGACCTGGGGAAGTATTAACACAAGACTCTCCTGGATGCGGCTACGGATATTATAGTCCCTACGGATCGAATATTTGGTGGGTTCAAACAGGCAACTTTCCGACACCCTGGACCGCTGGAGATGTGCTTCAATGTGATTTGACCAATGAGTATGGCCTTACCGAGTCGACGACCAAGGTGATTATTCTTGTCGGCGATAGTTGGGCCCCCAATGTGACCTTTACAGTGGCTCCCCACACCGCGCATACAGTCTATGTTCGCATATTCAATACTGATGGTTCAACGCCACCCTCAGTCACTTTCAACGCCTTTGTTAAAACGAGGCCGACTGAAGTATTAACAGAATCATCTGCGGACTGTGGCTATGGCGACGGCTATTACGGTGCCGGGTACGCGTATGTTCAAACCGCTAATTTTGCTACTCAATGGGCCAATGGGGAGGAACTGCAATTTGATGTCCGTGGTTTGGACGGTTCAACAGGTTCATCGGTTTACATCTTTCAGGTTCCAGGTAATGACAGGGCTCCCGAGATTCATCTCTCCGGTGGTACAACCCGAATAATTGAACTTTCTGGAGAGTTGAACTTTGGAACTGTTGCGATTGGCACTTCTATTACAAAAGAATTGACCATTACCAATCGAGGTACCAGCCCGCTCGAAGTTACCGGCCTTGATTGTCCAAAGGGATTTTCTGGAGACTGGCAAGGGTCATTGCAGCAGAATGGAGGGTCGGTCACCGTACCGATTACCTTTTCGCCGACTGCGGCGCGTGATTACTCCGCCAATATCCATGTCAACTCCAACAAAACCGCTGGTAATGCTTCAATCTGGACCACTGGCATCGGGGTAGCAAAAAGGCTCCACACCGTCTTCGGCAGGGTTTATGATTTCTATGGTAAGATTCCCTCAACGGTGAACTTTACGGCTTATGTCGCCAGCAGGCCAAACGAAAAACTGACTCCAAGCTCGAATGGCTGCGGGTATGGTAACTCCAAGTATGGTGCAGGAGTCTGGTATGTACAGACCGGCAGCTTTCCTACCCCCTGGCAGGATGGTGATGTGTTGTGCGTGGAGCTGATCTCTCCCAAGGGCTATGAAGGAAGGTCTGAAAAGACTCTGAACTTGGTAGATAACAGTTGGGCATCCCCCGTCTACCTAGGGAAGGGTACGGCCCGTCCTGCGGTGGCTGATTTTTCCGCCACACCTCTTTCCGGAACCGCGCCGCTGGAAGTTCAATTTAGTAATAGAACCACTGGAGATGTCACTTCTTGGCACTGGAACTTTGGCGACGGTTCCACCAGCACCGAACAGAATCCTCTCCACACTTACCGTTTGCCTGGCAGCTATACAGTAAAGCTGACGGTGGATGGCCTGCTCGGCATCAATACGCTGACCAGAGCAGAGTATATCTCCATTAACAGTAGCGGCCTACCTGAGATTTCAGGGCGGGTGACCTATAGTAATGGTGAGGGTGTACCGGACGTCACTATCCAGTTTTCCGATGGTGCCAACGTTAAGACCGGATATGATGGATTTTACAGTAAGTCGGTCCTTTCAGGATGGTCGGGAGTGGTAACTCCGGAGCGTACCGAATCCTTTTTTGATCCGGTTTCAAAGCGCGCCTTAGATGTTACGACATCACTGCCCCAGCAAGATTTTACGCTATTCAGGAAAATCGGTAGCAACATTCAGATCAAGAGCCCAAACGAGGGGGATTCATTTCAAGGAGGATCCAAGATAGAGGTATTATGGGAAAGTGCATCCTATTCAGTTGATTATGTCGATATCAGGCTGTCAGTTGATGCTGGTTTGAGCTGGACACGCCTTTTGCTTCAGAAGGCTCGTAATAACGGAAAAGCAGAAGTGACATTGCCCCCTACTTTA
>JAAZOA010000328.1 GCA_012798055.1 Syntrophomonadaceae bacterium
AACTTGTCGATGCCAGTGAGGAGGAGTTCGAGATTCTCTGTCCAGCTCCATGCCCGATACAGAAAATCCGCAACCGTTTCCGCTATCAGTTGCTGATAAAATGCCGGAGTAAGGAGCTATTGCAGAGCATCGCTGTGCATATTCTCAGCCAGGCGCTGCCTAAACATGTTAAAATGGACCTAGACCTGAACCCAATCACAACCATTTAAGGAGGTCTTTAATGGCGGTCTACAAGATACTGACAGAACCGGATCCGGTTTTACGCGCCAAAGCGTTACCGGTTAGGAATATCAATTCCGGGGTGCTCAGACTACTGGAAAATATGCGTGATACCATGTATGCAGCCGAAGGTGTCGGTCTGGCGGCCCCCCAAATCGGGGTATCGAAGCGAATCATCATCGTTGATCCGGGTGAAAATTGTATTGTCCTGATTAATCCTGAAATCATCCGCCTGGAAGGCGAATATGGCGGGTCGGAAGGTTGCCTGAGCGTACCCGGTAAAGTAGGTTGGCTAAACCGCGCCCAGAAAATATTGGTGCGGGCCCAAAATCCCCTCGGTGAAAACATAGAGATGGAAGCCGCCAGTTATTTGGCCCGTATAATTCAGCATGAGATAGATCACCTTGACGGGATTCTATTCCCCGACAAAGCACTTAAGATCCGGAGTGATGACAAATAGGTGAGGAGGGACAATTTGTGAAAGTTGTCTTTATGGGCACTTCCGAGTTTGCCGTACCTTCATTGACCAAAATCATCGAGGCCGGTTATCCCGTGATCGGAGTGGTTACGCAACCCGACCGTCCCAGCGGTCGAGGAAAAAAGCTCAAACCATCTCCGGTCAAGGAAACTGCAACCGGACTAGGGCTTGAGGTATTTCAGCCTCAGCGTATCAGGGATGAAGACGCTATCGAGGTGATTCGCAATTGGGGGGCGGACTTGATCGTGGTGGTTGCATTCGGCCAGATCCTGCCGCCGGAGATTCTTGATTTGCCCCGGCTGGGATGCATCAATCTGCATGCCTCGCTGCTGCCCCATTATCGAGGTGCAGCGCCCATCCAGCGTGCTATCATGGCCGGAGACAAGGTTACCGGTGTTACGACCATGTTCATGGATGCCGGATTGGATACCGGAGATATTATTCTGCAGAAGCCCGTGGAAATCGATGAAGATATGGATTGCGGCCAGATTTCGGACTTGCTGGCCCAGGTGGGCGCGGAAATCTTGATCGACACTATGGCCGTAATTGCCAGCGGGTCGACTCCGCGCCGCAAACAGGATAATCACCGCAGCAATTATGCGCCCATGCTCACCAGGGCGGATGAGAAGATAGACTGGAACCGTGATGCTGTCGCCATCCGCAACCAGATCCGTGCCTTGAGTCCTCATCCTGCTGCTTATACTGGTCTGGGGGAGCATCAGTTCAAGATCTATAAAAGTCGTGTAGTTGACCGGGATGCTGTGGGTACGCCGGGGCAAGTGGCGGCCATAACCCCGGAGGGATTCCAGGTTCAGACATTAAAAGGCATCCTGGAAATATTGGAGGTCCAGAGGCCTGGCAAAAAGAGAATTTCCAGCCATGAATTCCTGCAAGGTTTCAGGATATTGCCTGGAGATATGCTAGGCTAGGGGGATAATCGACATGGAAGCGAAAAAACGCCTTTATATAGGATTGCTGGTAGGAAGCATGTTCCTGGCAGCCTTGCTGACCGCCGCAGGTTGGTATCTGGCTTTGAACCGAGAATTCATCTTGAGCCGGATACTCCTCATCGTAATAATTGCCGTGCTGGTTGCCTTCTTCATTCTAATGGGCATCGGCATCGTTGCCCTGGTCATCATGCTGGTCAGGTCCAAGACTATACCGTCCCTGGACAGTATCACCAGGATCGCCAATGAAGTCATGTTCCCCATAGCCTTGGGAACGGGGAGGATAATCGGCATCAGCAAAGAGAAAATCCTGCGCTCGTATATTGAAGTCAACAACAATCTGGTAAAATCCAAGAAGTTGTCATTGGAAGGCAGACAGGTGCTGATCCTGTTACCCCATTGCCTGCAGGATTCCGATTGTCCCCACAAGATAACCATGGATATAACCAATTGCCAGCAATGTGGCAGGTGTTCCATAGCTGAGATCATAGCTCTGGGGGAGAAATATCATACCCTGATAAAAGTGGCTACTGGCGGTACCCTGGCCCGCAAGTTCATTGAAGAGAGCAGGCCGCGGGGAGTCGTGGCAGTAGCCTGCGAACGGGACCTATCCATGGGGATCCATGATTCCAGTGCCTTGCCGGTCATAGGTGTGCTGAACTGCAGGCCCAATGGGCCTTGCATAAACACCTACGTTGATCTGGCCAAAATCGAACAAGCCATTCTAACCATATGTAAAGGAGGATGAATGAATGGGATATCTGTTTTTTATTTTGCCGGCTCTGCTCATATCCATGTACGCCCAATACAAAGTCAAATCGACCTTCACCAAGTATTCGCAGGTCAGATCTGCCTATGGCCGAACCGGAGCAGACGTAGCTGCCAATCTGCTGCGACTGAATGGGCTTGGTAACAAAGTGGGAATTGAACCTATCCGCGGAGAACTGACCGACAACTATGATCCGCGCAGCCAGGTGTTGCACCTGTCCGAATCGGTTTACGGCAACAACTCGATTGCTGCAATCGGGGTGGCAGCCCATGAAGTCGGACATGCTATCCAGCACAACCAGCAATATGCTCCTATGCAGTTGCGTCATGCCATCGTGCCCGTAGCCAATTTCGCATCGGCCGCATCCTTTCCCATACTATTGGTGGGGATGCTGATCAACAGCCTCAATCTTATCCTGTTTGGAGTAATCCTGTTTTCGGCAGTAGTCCTCTTTCATGTGGTGACCCTGCCCGTGGAGTTCAACGCCTCCAATCGCGCTGTCCTGCAGTTGAGCCAGGCCGGCCTGATTAGTAACGAGGAAGTACCACTGGTTAAAAAAGTGCTGGGGGCTGCAGCCATGACTTACCTGGCGGCAACCCTTATGGCAATAGCCAATTTGCTCTATTATGTCATGATATTTATGGGTGGAAGGGATGAGTAAATCGTCCGCACGGGTAAAAAACGAAGCTCGCCACATCGCTCTGCTGATCGTATACGATGTAGTGGAAAGGGGTGCCTACGCCAACCTGAGCCTTGATAAGCATATGGCGAGGTCAAAGCTCACAGTCGAAGACCGGCACCTGGTAACCGAGATCGTTAATGGAACCATAAGGATGCTTAAGCACCTGGATTGGGTGCTTAATGCGTTTCTGCCCAAGCTGGTGGCGGAACAAAATCCTTGGTTGCGCAGTATTTTGCGTATATCTGTTTATCAGATGCTGTTCATGGAGCGCGTACCGGATTATGCAGTGGTTGACAGTGCAGTGGATTTAGCCAATGCCAGGCTTGGCAGCAAGTTGGGCGGCGTTGTCAATGGAGTCCTGCGCAGCCTGGCGCGCAATCGGGAAAAGATAGTCTATCCGGACGAAAGGGAGGGCAAAGCCTTCCTTTCGGTCTACTATTCACAGCCTGCATGGCTGGTGGAGATGTGGCTCAGTGACTATGGCCCGGAAGCGACCCGCGATATGCTCGCCTACCTAAACCAGTCCCCCCGGGTCACCCTGCGCAACAATCAGTTGACTGGCAGTCGGGACGAACTGCAAGCCCAGTTGAGGGGGGAAGGGGTGAGTACTGATTTAAGTCCTCAAACTCCTTGGAGCTTGGTAGTCACTGGTATGGATGCCAGCCTGGGCAGCTTGCAGTCATATCGTGAAGGGCGTTTTTATGTGCAGAACGAAGGTTCCATGCTGGCAGTCGCCATCCTGGATCCCCATCCCGGCGAACATCTCATAGACCTGTGCTCAGGGGTAGGAGGCAAAGCCACTTTTATGGCGGAGATGATGCATGACCAGGGCCGGGTGGATGCCATTGAACTGTATCCCCACAAGGTTTCGTTACTAAAAGATAATTGCAGCCGGCTTAGGATATCCTCCGTGACTGCACATCAAAGGGATATCCTGCAGTTGTCGCCGGGCGATTTCATGGGCTCCGGGGTCTTGCTCGACGCACCTTGCTCAGGGCTGGGGGTCTTGAACAGGAGGGCGGACATGCGGTGGCGGAGAACGAGGGAAGAGATCCAGGATCTGAGCAGGCTGCAGGCAGGACTGCTGCAGGTCGCCTCTGACATGGTGCAACCAGGAGGCAGGCTTGTCTATACCACATGTACAGTTGACCACCTGGAGAATCAAGCGGTAATTAAGAGTTTCCTGGGGTTGAACGGTGATTTTTGCCTGGAGGATTTCAGTTCTCAACTGGAATTTTTCCCCCTGGACGAAGGGGACCGTTATCAGGCCGGTCAGGGCATGCTCTGCCTGTTGCCCGGAAAATACCAGACTGATGGGATGTTTTTTGCTCGGATGAGGAGGAGCGGATATATTCAAGATGGAAACTAAGCATAAGATAGAGCTGCTGGGAATGGATATCCAAGCCCTGGAAAAATATCTGCTGTCTCTTGGCGAACCTAAATTCAGAGCCAGCCAAATCTATACCTGGATATACCGCAAACAGGTCAGTTCCTTTTATGAGATGAGTGATATTCCCAAGGAATTGCGGGCCAGACTGGATGAGTCGGCTCAGATATCCATCCCCAGGGTGTTGAAACAGCGGGTTTCCCAGGACGGGACCAGAAAATTCCTGATGGAGATGAACGACAAGAAAAAGGTTGAAACAGTGGTTATCCCTCAAAGCAGGGATAAGCATACCCGCTACTCCCTTTGCATCTCTACCCAGGTGGGCTGCCCGGTGGGGTGTGCATTTTGTGCCACAGGCCAGTCCGGTTTTCAAAGAAACCTGGCTGCGTATGAAATGGTTGGGCAGGTACTGGGTTCCCGGCGGGAATTGGCGAAACGCTTGAAAACGCCGGATGAAACTTTGATAACCAATATAGTATATATGGGTATGGGTGAACCCATGCTGAATTATGAAGCCATGGTGGAGTCGATCCGAATCCTTAACGACCACCGGGGGATCAACATCGGGCAGAGGCATATCACTGTTTCCACTGCGGGAGATGTAAAAGGGATCGAAAGACTGGCCGGGGAGGACTTGCAGGTTACTCTGGCCATTTCCCTCCATGCCAGTAACGACGAGTTGCGCAGCCAGTTGATACCTTTGAATCGAAAATACCCCCTGCACGAATTGATGCAGGCGGTCAAATATTATGTGGATCAGACCCATCGGCGGGTGACATTCGAGTATATAATGCTGGATGATGTCAATATCGCTTTAGAGGACGCACAAGCCCTGATCAAATTAGTAAAACCAGTGCTGGCGAACGTTAACCTGATTCCTTATAATGAAGTAAGCGGTCTGGAGTTCAGGAAACCTTCATCGTCCGCGGTCAGCCGATTCTTCGGCTGGTTGAAGGAAGGCGGGCTGGAGGTAACTCTCAGGGAAGAAAGAGGCGCCGATATTGAGGCGGCGTGTGGTCAGCTCAGCGCGCGCCGGGACCGTAAAGTAAGATAATGTTGAATGCTTGAGGTGTGTTATGAAAGTAGCAGCGATTACCGACTTGGGGCTGCATAGAAAAAGAAATGAAGACCGATACTGGATCGATATGGAGCGCGGGATTTTTATAGTATGTGACGGCATGGGCGGGCACCGGGGCGGTGATGTGGCTGCTAAATTGACCATAGAGACAGTGCAGCGAAACCTGGTGTTCACGGACTATGAAAAACTAATTCCTGTACTGCTGGCTTCCATCGAAAAAGCCAACCAGGTCGTTTACGAAAAAGGCCGCTCTGATCCGGAATTATTCGAGATGGGGACCACGATAACGGCAGCAGTGATACAGGACAACCGCTTGACGGTAGCCCATGTAGGGGACAGCAGTCTTTTCCGATTCCATCAGGGGCAGCTCAGCAAAATTACCCGGGATCACACCCTGGCCGAGAAGCTGCGCCAGGAAGGACTGGTCAAAGCCAATGATGTAGCGGTCAGCCAGTACAAACATGTTCTGACCAGGGCAGTTGGAGTTGATCCGCAAGTCGATATAGATTTGATTCAAATGGAAGTACTTGGCGGAGATTGGATATTGCTGTGCACTGATGGCCTGACAGATATGATCACTGAAAAAGAAATCGCCCAAGAGATGAGTACTGACCCTGAGCCCCAGGATCTGGCCCGCAGACTGGTTGACCAGGCTTTGCATAAGGGCGGGTTTGACAATATAACCCTTGTTCTCATTAGCATCTGATTAGGAGGTACGGAATTTGGACGCAACTACCCTGGGTGGACGTTATGAATTGTTGGAGATTATCGGCGAAGGCGGCATGTCCACTGTTTACAAGGCCCGAGACCGGGTTCTGGATAGAATCGTAGCGGTCAAAATATTGCGGAGCGAGTTCGCCTCGGATAAAGGATTTGTTGAGAAGTTCAAGAGCGAAGCCCTGGCTGTTGCCAGTTTCTCCCACCCTAATATAGTGAATATATACGATGTAGGGCAGGAAAATGATGTCCACTATATCGTCATGGAATTCGTAGACGGTAAAACCCTCAAGGAAATCATCCGGGAACAAGCCCCACTATCGGTGGCGCAGGCCGTGAACATTGCTGTAGGTGTGTGCGATGGGGTACACCACGCCCACGAGAAGGGCATAATTCACCGGGACATCAAGCCCCACAACATACTAATCACGGAACAGGGCATGGTCAAAGTTGCTGATTTCGGTATTGCGCGGGCAATCAGCACCAGCACCATTACTTATGGGAAAAATATTGTAGGCTCGGTACATTATTTCTCCCCGGAGCAGGCCCGGGGCGAAGGCATCAATCGGACCACCGACATCTATTCAATAGGCTGCGTTCTATTCGAAATGCTGACCGGCAAAGTGCCTTTCAATGCCGACAGTCCCATTACAGTGGCATTGAGGCATATCCACGACGAACCCCCTTCACCCCGGAGCATCAATCCCGATATACCGGAAGAACTGGAAGCCATCATCTTCAAGGCCATGGCTAAAGATCCGGGCAAACGCTTCCAGAGTGCTCAGGAGATGCGTAATACACTGCTTGCCGTCGGCAAGGAATCCCAGGCCGCACCTGCTGCGTTAAAAACAAGCGGCAACCTGCCCGGTAAGAAAAAAAGAATAAGCCGATTGGGCTGGGGATTGATCGCGGTGGCTCTGGTTGGATTATTCTCGGGGATGTTTTACATGATGGCCGGGAATTTGTTCGGGCAGGAAGTGGTGGTTCCGGCAATTGTAGGTATGGACATAAAACAGGCTGAATCGGAACTTGACAAATTGGATCTGGTCATGAATATTGTTGCCCGCCAGGCGGATGAAAAGGTTCCTGCTGATGCAATCATATCCCAGGATCCGATCAGCGGGCGCAAGGTGAAATCAGGGCGGGAAATCAATGTTGTGATCAGCTTGGGCGCCGA
>JAAZOA010000329.1 GCA_012798055.1 Syntrophomonadaceae bacterium
GAGGAAATGATTGCGGGCTCTGAATGGCCGGGGAAGATGGGTTTTTAGGAACCTCTCCGGCCTTCTCTTTTTCTGCCTGGCAGCAGTAACATTTTTCGTTGCCGGTGATGGACTATTGGGTGTAAAAATGACAAAATTAAGACGGTGCCAGGGGATGACTGGCACAACAGCTGCCTGGAGGGAGGACTATGACATGGTCTTAAAGCGAGCAATCCATCCCATGCCCGAATTTGTCTGGCAGGCTCTGGTGGAGGCAAACCTGGTGGACAAATACCGACGGCGTCCCCCATACCAGCAAAATGACTACATTGGCTGGATAGTCCGCGGCAATAGGGAAGAGACCCGGCAGAAAAGGCTGCAGCAAATGCTTTGTGAACTGGCAGCGGGTGAAAAATATATGAGCATGGAGTATCATGCCAGATAGACTGAGGAGCGGTAACTGTTGAAACAGGCGTATTTGATATCTACCGGCACCGAATTGCTGCAGGGCACTACACCGGACACCAACTCGGTTTTCCTGGCTGAGCATTTGCAGGCCCTAGGTATTAAGGTGGTCGGGAAAATTACGGTCGGAGATGAAAAAGAGCAGATCAAGCAGGCCTTCAGTGCTGGGCTAGCAAGTGCAGATCTGGTTATCAGTACCGGGGGGCTGGGTCCCACCTTCGATGACCTGACCAAACAGGTGGCTTGTGAAGTGATGGGCTGCAAATTAGAGCTGAGGCTGGAGGAAGCGGAACGGATAAGGGCCTACTTTGCTCACCGGCAGCGGGCCATGCCGGGCATAAACCTGCGCCAGGCCATGTTCCCTGCAGAAGGAGTGGTACTGGCCAACCGGGCGGGCACGGCTCCGGGAATATATCTGGCCAAGAATGGCAAACTGCTTGTCCTGCTGCCCGGGCCTCCCCGGGAAATGCATCCTATGTTTGAGCAGGAAGTGGTCCCATTGCTGAAACGGGACCTGGGGAATGAGCTGCCGTCGATATTCAAGAGGACCATCAAGACTATCGGGCTGGGGGAATCCCAGGTGGAGGAAAGACTGGAGAGCCTGATGCAGAGCTCGCCTGCCAACGCTGCAGCCCTTCTGGCCGTGGATGGAGAAGTACATATACGGTTGACCAGGGAGGAAGAGGCCGGAGTCGAACACAGCCCGGAGCTAGATCAGCTGGCAGAACGCATGATCGAGAGGCTGGGGCGGAATGTCTATGGTTGTGATGATGATACTCTGATTTCGGTAGTGGCCAGCCTGTTGAGGCAGAAGGGCAGGACCCTTTCTACCGCTGAATCCTGTACGGGTGGTTTGCTGGGCAAGATGATCACTGACATGCCAGGGAGTTCGGACTATTACTGGGGAGGTGCGGTTACATACAGCAACCAGGCCAAGGAAGTGCTGTTAGGAGTCAGTCCTCATACCCTCCAGGCCTTCGGGGCAGTCAGCCAGGAGACGGCCCGGGAGATGGCTGAGGGAATGCGCCGCAAATCTCAAAGCGATTATGCCCTGGCCATAACC
>JAAZOA010000330.1 GCA_012798055.1 Syntrophomonadaceae bacterium
AAAAACCATCCGTGATTTCAAACACCTGATCGCGCAGCACGTTTATTCCGGCCCGGTTCAGGAAGGCGATAGTAGCTTCTACATTGCCGCTGATATATTCATGGTTACCCATACAAGCATAGCTGCCCAGCCTGGGGCTGAGTTGCTGCAGCACTGCTGGCATGGCTTGTTCGGTAGCCAGATCCACCCCTTCGTCGATGATGTCTCCGGGGAAAACGACCAGGTCAGGTTCCTGGGAGTTTATCAGTGCCACCATTCTTTCCAGCCGATCAAGTCCCACCACCCAGCCCAAATGGATGTCAGAAACCGCAATTATCCTCAATCTGTCCAAAGAGCTCGATTTTTTAGCCATGGTAATTTCATAGTTGCTCACCACCGGGCGCAGAGAGTTCCAGGTCCCGAATATCAAAAGAGCGCCCACCATGGCCAAGATACACAGGACCAGCAGATTGAAATGTCCCCGCAGGCTTAGAGGCAGGATATTGGTCCAGCGGATCAACAAACGCAGGGCTTCTGCAACCAAAAGGATCAGGAGGAGATAATACATGGCTCCCATCCAGTATGAACCTGCATATATTATGAAACGCGCTACCCCATGCGGCAGATGAGATGCAACAAAACGACCCAGCGGAAACAACAATGCCAGGAGGATAACCATAACTGCCCAGCCAGAAGCCATCTTGACAGAATAGGTCTTTATGGCCTGATAACCGCGCAGTCCTATGTACCAGTTGACCAAGCCAAACACCGATAAAAATACACTAATAAACACCATTACTTGCGGACTTCGCATACCCCTGCTCCCTGCTCATCACGCTTACGCCCAATGATCCGAAATTTTTTTCCTAAAGGTATTATAATAGACATATACGCGTTTCGTCCGATTTAAACAGACTGCGGACTGTTGATGCGGGTTTTAGCGTCGGGGATTGCCATTTCACCTGGAAGAGACAGTATTGGCGGGATTTCAGTTCATCATGGGGGAAAGGATATAGCCTATGGGAATCCTCAGTAAAAAAATTTGGCGGTATATCCTGCGCAATTTGGGCCAGTTTCTGGCGGCGGCAGCTGTGGTCATGGGTGGGATCATAGTCTATGTTTCCATGAGCAGTTCTTATTATAACCTGGGGCAGGCGCGGGAGGATTTTTACCGCGAAAATAATTTTGCCGAATACAACTTTCAAGTGGTGAAGGCTCCCGAGGCAGTGGTCAAACAGATAGGGATGCTGGAAGGGGTAAGCCAGGCAACCGGCAGGATTCAGAAGGATCTGTCCGTTATCAAGGAAAACGACGAGCGGGCTACAGCCAGGTTGGTGAGTTTCAGCTTGCCTATGGAAGAGCAAATCAATCAGTTGACCATAGTACAGGGGAGATCGTTTGAGCTGAAAAGCAGCAGCGGGGTCACCGAAGTGGTTCTTGATCCCAAATATGTGGCTGCCAACCAACTTGCCTGGGGGGCTGAAATTGCGGTCATCGTCGAGGGCAAAGAAGTATTTCTTACTGTTGTGGGATCTGCCATAAGCCCGGAATTCATATATTCCATGCGGGACAGCGCGGATATTTTGCCGGATGCCAAGAAATTTGGCATCTTTATGGTCGAAAACCGGCAGGCTCAGCAGATACTAAACATGTCCGGACAGATCAACCAGGTCCTGATCAAATTCGATCCTGGTGCCGACCAGGATGAAGTAGTGGCGTCGATCAAGGATATCCTCAGGCCGTACGGACTCCTGGCTTCATTCCAGCGTTCCGACCAGTTGAGCGATGCCATGCTGGAGGCCGAAATGGATCAATTGCGTGGAGTGACCAA
>JAAZOA010000028.1 GCA_012798055.1 Syntrophomonadaceae bacterium
CCGATTTATATTTATCCTCCAGCAGCTTGAGTTCCTGGTTGAATTTGGCCTGTGAGACGGTGGTCAGATCGGGATGATTGAAGGTATGGCTGGCTACCAGGTGCCCCGAGTTATGCATCCGTTTAACCAGTTCCGGTTGGGTATCGATATAGTGGCCGGTGATGAAAAAAGCCGCCCTGACCTGCTGGCGGTCCAGCACATCCAGTATGCTGGGGCTATAACCTAATTCATAACCACAATCGAAAGTCAGATATATTTCTTTCTGGTCATTGGGCAGGACATAGAAAGCATCATAGGCTACCAGCAGGGCATTGACTTCTTTATTGGTCGCAGGCACCTGATGCAGTGAATTGCGGGTGAACCACCAGGAGTAAGTCTTCTCTCCAGCTGGCGCCGTGGTGGGCGCAGCAGTCTGGCTGGCGGGTGGTTCAGCCGGGACGGGATCCGTTTTTGCGGGCGGTTCTGCTTGAGCCGGTTCAGTCGCCGCAGGAGGGGGACTAACAGCCTTATCCCGTGAAATCGACTGGCAGCCGGCCAAGAATATAATCCCCACCAGCAATAACGGTAATAACGTTTGGGTGGCAAATTGCCGCATAATCTTTGGCTCCTTCTTATGGGGAAAAGCAGTTTAAAGCGATCTGTCTCCCCGTTATCATCTAATATACTATACTTAGTTGAATTATTTAACTGGCTTTTTGTCCGTGAATACTTGAGCTGCTGGTGGGCGGACCCGGTTGGTCCGCGGGCAATACCAACCAGCGACAAAGGAGCATCGAATTGGCAAAGCCTAGTGGTTCAGCAACTCCGCCCCGCATCTGGTGCTTGCCCAGGATCATGGTTCTCCCGCTTATCTGCCTGGTACTGCTGGGATCGATAGGCCTGGACAACCGCCACCTGTGGCCCAGGATACAGGAATCAGTGCTGTTTACTTATCTGAACAGTCTCCAGAATGGGAGATTTGGCACCGGCTACGGTAATCCCGCTCCTGACCGCATTTCTTTTGCAGGATTGGAGCCGGGGGATATCGTCTTAGGAGGCTGGCCCAACTGTGCCTATGGCCGGTTTTCCCATGTGGGGTTGTATGTGGGCAACAACCAGGTGATGGAAGGTTATGTGGATTTGGGACTGACCCTGCAGGATGTCGATCATTATCGCCATTATTCTGACCTCTGCCTGCTCAGGGTGAAGGCAGACAGCCGGGTGAAGAACCGGGTGGTGGCTTATGCCCTGGCCCGCCAGGGACAAATGTTTTACCCGGCTGCTTTTAAACCTGGAGAGAGATACTGGAATTGCAGCAAGATCATCTGGTCGGCTTACCTTCAGGAGGGAATTGACCTGGATGAGCTGGGAGATTTATGGATAGCCCCGGAGAAGTTTATGGACAGCCGCCATGTAGAAATATTGTATGAGAAGAGGAATTAGCATTTTTGCAAGCATTGGCCGGATTTACATAATACAGTCAACGGCAATAATGGCCGTATGGATGGCCATGTACTTTCCGGGCTTTGATGTGGTCCTGGCCGCACTATATTTGTGGTTGATATGGGCCGAAGCCAGGCAAGTTGCCGCTCAGATGGGAAGCCTGGTCAAGCAGGCAGTTATTGCGGTGGTCTGGCAGCTGCCAGGGCTCCTGATGGGATTTTTCCTGCTGACCGGGTTGGATCGCCTTACTGAATTTGCCTACTATTTCGTTTTTATGCTGGAACTGTGGCAGACTCCGGTGCTGCCTTGGCTGTCCCTGCTGCCCTCCTGGTTCATTGGCGGCTGGCCGGTATACTATATTATGATCTTTGTGCTGGTGGTATTGCTGATATTCATATACCTGCTCCCGGCAGTGCTCCTGGGCAGGAGGCGCCGGGAAAACCCAGGCCAGGAATATTGTGGTTAGCCGGGTATTTATAATTATGCGAAAATCAGTTATCATGGCACAAGCTTGATAAGACTGGTTAAAAAAAGGAAGGAGGCATTATTTTTATGGAGATATTCTTGCCTGGGCGGGACATAAAATTGGAACTTAAGAACCTGGTGCTGGATATGAACGGCACGATCACCGTGGATGGCGAACCGGTGCCCGGGGTAGACCTGCTGCTGGAGGCGCTCAAGCCCAAGCTCAACATCTACCTCTTGACCTCGGATACCATGGGCAGCGGTGCGGCCGTGGCTGCCAGGCTGGGAATCCCGTTTTTCAAAGTGGGCAGCCCCGCCGGTGAGGACAAGCTGGACTTTCTGAAGACCATCGGCGCGGAGGAGAGCATCGTCATCGGCAATGGCTATAATGACCGGCTGATCATGGAAAAGGCAGCCCTGTCAATGGTGATAATAGGAGCGGAGGGATGTTCCAGCAGGGCCCTGCAGGCAGCAGATATAGCAGTGGGCAATATCCTGACGGCCCTGGAACTTCTGGTCAATCCCCTGCGCATCATCGCTACGCTGAGAGATTAGCCAATTATATGAACCAGGGGGGACCAATGTTCCCTCCTGATTTTTTTGGGCAATATCACGATTATTGCTTTTAATATGCGTCATAATTGGCGTATAATAAATGATATTTACCTCATATACAGCGGGTCACATCCACCGGGTGCAATGAATACAATTGAAAATGAGGCAAATCTTATTAGCATGGTCAGCTAATTA
>JAAZOA010000331.1 GCA_012798055.1 Syntrophomonadaceae bacterium
AAAAAATACGAATCCGAACAAACCAAATACAATCGAAGGTATCCCCGCCAGGGTTTCAGCGGTAAGATTCACCAGCCGCGCAAATCTGCTGCGGCTGTGCGCATATTCTTGCAGGTAGATTGCACTGCCAAAGCCGATTGGCACTGCAATGAGCAAAGACATGCTGGTTAGGTAAATAGTGCCCACAATAGTTGTGGAAATTCCTCCCAAACGACCAGCCCGACTGGGAGCTTGCAGGATAAAATCCAGGCTGACAATTGAGAATCCCTTGACCACAACATAGCCGATTATGCCCGCCAGGACTATCGCAATTATGATTCCAGACAGCCAAAAAAGTATGGTCAACAGTTGTTCACTGCGCTTACTTCCTGCCATTATCCGTACCTGCCTTAGCGGCCATATTGACCATCAGATTCAAGGCCACAATGAAAACAAACAAGACCACCCCGGTCGCGAATAGAGCCGCCTGATGATCACCGGCAGCATAGCCCATTTCCAGGACGATATTGCTGGTCATGGTCCGCACCGGCTCCAGGATACTGCCAGGAACAATTGCCGAATTTCCGGTTACCATGACCACAGCCATGGTTTCACCTATGGCTCGCCCCATCCCCAAGACAACCGCGGTTATGATGCCGGAACGAGCAGCTGGGATTATGACCCGGCGGATGGTCTGGTAATGGGTGGCACCCAACGCTAGTGAGCCCTCTTTGTATTCTTTCGGAACTGCTAGAATCGAATCCCGGGATATGTTAATCACGGTGGGCAATATCATAATGCCTAAAATGATGGCTCCAGCCAGTACGCTTAATCCGTTCCCACCGAGATAATTGCGAATGAATGGCACTATTACTACTAGTCCTACAAATCCGTACACCACTGATGGTATTCCTGCCAGCAATTCCACCATATTGCCCAGTAGTCTGCCCACTCGCGCAGGTGCTATCTCGGCCATAAGTATGGCAGTGGATATACCCAGCGGTACGGCCCAAACCATGGCTGACACGGTCACAGCCAGTGACCCCAGCACCATGGCTCCGATCCCGAACATACCCTTGCTGGGACGCCAATCAGAGTTGAAAATGAAATCACCCAGTCCCACTTTGACCATGAGAGGGAGCCCCTTTGAAAAAATGAAAATAGTTATTAAGGCGATCACAATTATGAAGATAGCCGCACTGAGGACCAGGAGTTTTTCGATTGCCTTCTCGCCCCGGCGCAGGTAAATTCTTGGCTGGACTGGCTGCATGTCCCTTCCCTTCTCCCATCGGTGCAGAATATCGTCTGGGCATAATGAATTAACAATTATGCTAACATCTATCGGTATCTATAGATTATCATTAGTTAGCCGCCCCAGTAAGGACTCTATATTAAATTTACCTTAAGGAATTGTAAAGTGTATGTAAATTGTCGCCATTAAAAAAAACCGCTCCTTTTTGGGGAGCGGTTAATTGAATTCCCCGCCGTTTACTTGCTAATACTGAAAGCACCCTCTTCGACGATCAACTTTTGTCCTTCCGCACTCAGTACGAAGTCGATGAAGGCTTTGGCCAGTCCTTCCGGAGCCCCCTTGGTTACATACAGGAACGGACGTTGGATCTTATAGGTGCCAGCTTTGACGTTGGCTTCATTGGCAGCCACCCCATCGATGCTCAGAGCTCGGACTTCCTGAGTTACGCTGGCCATTGAAACATAACCGATGGCGTTCTTGTCTCCAGCCACCGTAGTCCTAACAGCGCCGGTGGAATTCTGAATAATTGCGGTCTTGACGATGTCTTTCTTCTTCATAACCAGGTCAGTGAAGGCATCCCGAGTACCTGAACCCTCTTCCCTGGATACTATGGTGATGGGCGCATCCGGGCCACCGACTTCCTTCCAATTCTTGATGTTGCCCAGGTAGATGTTCATCACCTCTTCGGATTTCAGATTGGTGACTGTATTGGAAGGGTGAACAACAATCGCAATGCCGTCGAGAGCTATAGTGGTATCTACGAGTCCTTTGTTCTTCTCTTCATCTTTCAGAGCCCTGGATGATGCTCCAATATTGGCCGCTCCTGAAACAGCCGCTTCGATGCCCACACTGGAGCCGCCTCCCTGTACACTGATCTGCACACCCTTGTTCTGGGCCATAAACTGTTCCGCCAGGACTTCACTAAAAGGCTGCACTGAGGTCGAACCGGCGATGGTCAGGTTACCTGCCAGAGCTGGCGCTGGTGTTTGCGCGGATTCTTTGGAACCGCACCCGGATACTAGGGCTGCACCCAAGAGCAGCAACCCTATCAATACAAAACTCGCTTTTCTAACAACCTGCCTGGAAATCATTTACTTAACTCCTCCCTTTACTCTAAAATTGTTCGCTATATATAGAATACCGGCGAATTGTTAAATTAATACCCTCTTCAGGTTAAAATTGTATTTATCAAATGTAAATATATTGTAAACAGCTTGGGGCAGACGAGCCGGCCGTAAATCTACTTGGGGAGGAAGACGTTGAAAGTCGATCCCTGGCCCTCAAAGCTCTCAACCTGTATTTGCCCGCCCAGGTTTTCCAGAGAGTGCTTGACGATAGACAGGCCCAAACCAGTGCCTCCGGTTTTTCTGGATCGGGCTTTATCCACACGATAGAAGCGTTCAAAGATCCTGTCGATCTCGCCAGCGGGGATGCCTATCCCGTAATCCTTGATCTTGATCTGGAGCTTGTCTCCCAGGTCCTCAACTCCGACCTCGATCTGTCCGCCATCACGGCTGTAATTGACAGCATTGTCCAGCAGGTTCACCACAATCAGGTCAATCAATTCTGGATCGCTGGTAATCGGGGGTATTTTTTCAGCTTGGGTGTATTTTATGTTGATATTTCTAAGACCAGCGGGTTTGGCAACCCTTTCTACAACCCCTTCGACCAACTTGGCTACATTTACCTCCTGTAGGCTCAAGTTGTAGTTTTCCGACTCCAATTTGGATAATTCCAACAAGTCTTTTATCAGCATTGCCAGTCGTTGAGCTTCATCGTAAATAATCTGGGCAAATTCAACTACATTGTCCGGATCCTTGCCCCCTTCGGCCAAAAGCGTCTCGGCGAATCCACTGATACTGGCTACTGGAGTCTTCAGTTCATGAGATACGTTGGCAACGAAATCCTTGCGCACCTGTTCCAGGCGTTTCATTTCGGTGACATCATTCATGACCAGGAGAATGTCCCGCTTGGTTACGTCGGCATTGTTAATCGGCACCACATTCGCTTCGATCATTTTAGCTCCCAGGCTGTGCAATACCAGGGTTTGTTTCACTTGTCTGCCGGTACTTCTGGCCTCATCGATAATGCGCAAAACCTCATATGTGGTGATAACCTCTACATATTTGCGCCCGATGGAATTTTCCGCCAGCCCCAGCAATGATTTGGCGATGGGATTAGCATAGTCAACGCGATGGTCATGACTAATCAAAACCACCCCATTGACGGTATTGTCCAGAATTGCCTCCAGACGATTCTTGACCTCGGACACTTCCTGTATGCTCTGTTCGATATGTTGACCCATATCATTGAATGACTGGGCCAAGATGCCCATTTCATCTGTGGTATGCACATAGATGCGCCGCTTGAGATTCCCCGCCGCAAGGTCCTGGACAGCTGCAGTGATGCCCCTGAGGGGGCGGGACAGAAATTGAGCCAGAATTATACTTGCCAGAACCGCTGCCAATCCGCACAGCAGTGCCGCCAGCAGGATTCCCATCAAGGCATTATTATATATGCCCTGCAATTCGGCCAGGGGCATGGCCATGCGCACTGCCCCGGACAATTCCTCGTTACTGAAAGGTACGGCTACATAAAGCATGTTCATGTTCAGAGTGTCGCTGTAACGTATGTCCACACCTATTTGACCGTGCAGGGCGGTGAACACCTCCGGTCGTGTGCTGTGGTTATCCAGGGTGGAAGGATCTACCTCGGAATCGCCGATGACGGTACCGGTGCTGTCTATTATAGTAACCCGCGTGTCGCTGTCTCGCGCTGCATTAATACATATGTCCTGGTAGGTGCGGCTGGCTGAGGCTCCACCGATCCGGTACTGCGTCAAGTCTGCTACTAGATAGGCTTCCTTGGTGAGCCTGGCTTCCAGGTTTGCCAGGTAATAGTTTTTAAAATTCAGGTAGCCCAGCCCCCCCAGCAAACTCACTAGAAGTGCTACTATCGCCAGGAATGCTACCAATAGTTTGGCTCGATAGCTCCTAATCATCGGCATGCTCCTCAAATTTATAACCTATCCCCCTAACAGTCTTGATATATTGCGGATTTTTACTGTCAGCCTCGATTTTTTCCCGCAGTTTGCTGATATGTACATCCAGTACCCTGGTATTGACACTTTCATCATAGTCCCATAACACCTGGAGCAAGTACTCACGTTTCAAGACCCGCCCCTTGTTCCTCAGCAGTAATTCCAGCAGTTCATATTCCTTTAGGGTCAGATCAAGCAGCTGGTCACGGTGGTATATCTGATAAGTATTGGGTTTAATGACAAAGCTGCCGATATGCAGGTCTCCTTCAACTGCTGCTGCATCTGTGATCACATTCCTTCTCCTCAATACCGCCTTGACCCTGGCAGTTAATTCCCTAACGCTGAAGGGCTTGGTTACATAGTCATCTGCACCTAGTTCCAGCCCCAACACGCGGTCGATTTCTTCATCCCGGGCGGTAAGCATGATTATCGGGGTCATAATGTTTAGCCGGCGCAGGTTACGGCAGATTTCTAAACCATCCTTACCAGGCAGCATCAGGTCCAGGATGATCAAATCCGGCTTCTCCTCTATCGCGAGCCTCTCGCCTGCATCGCCGTCATAGGCCTCACAGGTGACAAATCCCTCTTTACTCAAATTGTAGGTAATTAACCTCACCAGGGCCACTTCGTCATCTACCACCAAGATTTTGCCTTGCATCATTTCACCTCATTCATTTGACATTGACTGGTCTGGTAAAAGTCTGTTACGCCCTGTGCTTATTATTATATACTTGCATGGATTTCAACAACTCAATTTGACTGGTAGGTTACCATCGAATGCCACCAATTGTCTTTCCCTGAGAATCGCATTCAGCTGCCAATGATGCTTGAATCTTTGCCCCCATGGATTGACTCTTTACTGAGCCGATCCTGCTTCGAAAACCAGGCAGTACATGTTTTCCCCCAGTTCAAAACTATCGACCAATGTGAAGCCGCGTTTCTCTATGTCATCCGCCAGGGCTTCCTGGTCCAGGCGCCGCCCTGGCGGCGGTCCCATCGGAGTATCCCGCTTGTGGAATTCGATGACTGCCAAACGCCCAGCCTCTTTAAGGATCCGCTTTACTTCCGCCAGCATGCTCCCGCGGTCAGTCAGTTCGTGCATTATGGTGGCC
>JAAZOA010000029.1 GCA_012798055.1 Syntrophomonadaceae bacterium
ACGCTGCGCACTTGGCAGGTATCAATGTTGTCACATTGGAATCCCGGGCTCAAACAGACATTTAAAGCAATCGGTCCCTCCATCGCCTCAATCACGTCTGCAAGTGTTATTTTTTCCAGGCTGCGGGCCAGCCTCACGCCCCCCTGGACGCCCCTCTGCGTGGCAACTAGGCCCGCACGCGAGAGGACCTGGACCGTTTTGTGCAGAAAATCCTCGGGGATATTGTGACGCTGGGCGATCACTTTGCTGGACAGGAGCTGGCCATAAGGCACTCTCCCCAGTTCGGTGAGGGTCTTTACAGCATATTCAGTCTGCCTGGTTATTTGCATGGTCGCGTCTCCAAATCTGGATAATTTTGATTCACTTTAAATAAATAATAGAAGCCCGCCTGGAAAAATGCAAGTATTTTTTTGGGGTCCATGCGTAAGACCGTTTTGCTCAACCCACCACTCAGCCTAGCAAATGGAATTTTTTGGCCTGGATTACGGGGCATATTTAGTCTAGACTGTAGTGCAGGGTGCCCTGACACCCGCACTACAGCACAAGGTTAGGATAAGATGAACAGATTCAATGAGCTAATAAATCAATTATTCGTGCATCCACGCCTGTCGATCGACAACAGTTCACAATACTGGGACCGGACTGTTTTATGCAAGGTTGATAACCTGCGAGGCCTGGAGCAGAAATTTTGCAGCGCCAACCGGCAGCTAGACCAGGACATAATCACTTCTTTCGGTACCGACGAGCCAGGGGCAGACCAGTACCTGCTCCACTTTGCTCCCGGTTGGGACAGCAATGTCCGCAAACAACCAGTGATCCTATTGCCGGGTGCCGGTCTGGATGCCAATTCCTTCACCAATCTTTACGGAATGGGAATGGTCGGGCTACAGCAGCAATTAACCGCCTTTGGGTACCGAGTGTTTGCTCTGACATTCTCCCATTCCCACGGGGACAATTTCTACCAGGCTGAGCAGCTGGCCGATGCCATCACCCGGGTAAAATCCATGTGCGGAGTGGGTACGGTGGATGTACTCGCTCACAGTAAGGGCGGATTGGCAGCCCGCATCTATCTCTCGGACCTGGCTTTTTCCCGGTATCGAGGTGATGTGCGCCGCTTTGTCATGCTGGGAACTCCCAACCTGGGTCTGGATTTTGCCTTCCGCAACCCTTCCCTATCCCTGCCTCTCTATCTGTCCGGCAGCAATGGGGTGATTGCCTGGGACCGCATCAATTATATGGGCTCCTACCTGGATACCTCGGAGAATTCAATTTATCTGGGGGGCTGTTTCCCGGGACAAAGCCAGATGCTTTTCCCTTGGGCGGATAAGTACCCGCTGGATATGACTCAGACTGATTGGTGGACTACCTATTACGGCGGGACTGGATTCATGAGCCATTCCCATGGTATTGAAAAAGCCATGCAGGACGGGGGCAATCTAATAACCAGGCTGGAAAAGGCCGGAATCCATCCGGGTGTTGAGTTAGCAGTGTTAGCCGGAAATAACCAGATGTTCGGCTTAGTTCCCGGCGAGGGTTCCGGTCAGGGAGACGGCCTGGTCTTCCTGGAAAGCGTTTTTCATACTGATGGCATGACATCCCAGGGGGCCAGGATGATCGCTAAAACCCAGCTCTATGTCAACCATTTGGAGATGCTCTTCCATTCCGATGTGGCCGGATGGGTCGATAGACAGCTCCGCGATGACTGATGCGGTTTTATCGATTCTTCTTATGACCATGCTCGATATGTGCCCGGCAGGATCTGCCGGGCATTGGTTTTAATCCGATCTCGAGATTTTGAAGCCCGCACTTTATACCCCCGGCATCCTCAGAAGGAGAATGATTTCTTCAAGTCATATGATATATAATGAAGTTTGGGTATATTTGCACTGATGAAGGGAGATACGCATGAAGAAAATACTCGTCGCCTGCCTGATACTGGCCCTGGGTCTGGGATTGGTTGGCTGCAACCAGAAGCAAGCTGCAGAGTTCCCTGCGAAAACCATTACCATCGGAGTGATGCCTGATGTGGAATCCATTCCCTTTTTGATCGCAGAAAAAAACGGTTATTTTACCAAACAGGGAGTCGCAGTCAAAATCGTTCACTTCAATGCGGCCAAAGACCGCGACAGCGCTCTGCAGAGCGGCCAGTTGGATGGGGTGATCACTGATGTTTTGGCTGTGGTTTTTGCTAATGAGGGCGGAATCAACCTTAAAATCTGCGCTAAAAACGACGGCAACGTCGAATTGATGGCGGGCAAGAACAGCGGCATCAATAGCATAACCGAACTTAGCGGCAGAAGTATCGGCCTTTCAACCAACACTATCATGGAATACACTGCTGACCAAATGCTGGCAGCGGGAGGAGTGAAGGCCAGCCAAGTCCAGAAAGTAGCCATCCCCCAGCTGCCTACCCGTTTGGAGATGCTCCAGGGAGGCAAGGTGGAAGCCGCTATCCTGCCCGAACCCTTGGCAGGGCTGGCAGTCAAGAATGGAGCCAGGGTTCTGGCCAGCACGGATGCCATGGGTACAAAAGCTGGGGCAATCGCCTTTACCGGCAAGAGTCTGCAGGAAAGCCCGGCTGAAATCAAAGCAGTCTTCCGGGCTTACAATGACGCAGTCGCGTATTTGGCCCAGGAACCTTTAACCAGTTACGTCGATTTCATCATCGAGGCCCAGGGGTTCCCGGCAGAGGTGAAAGATTCACTGCAGCTCCCCAAGTACAGCCAGGCCGCCCTACCCAGCGAAGCTGTTTTTAATGATGTGGTTAAATGGCTGAAGGACAAGAACCTGATAAAAGGCAGCTATGAATACAAAAACCTGGTCGATGATACGGTTTTGAGGTAATTTTTAAGGTGATATCGGTAAAAGAGCTTTCCGTTGCCTATGGGGAAAATCAACAGTTGACACCGGCCCTGGACAAGGTAACCATCGAGATCGACAGCGGGCAAATATACACATTTATCGGTCCTTCTGGCTGCGGCAAGTCAACCTTTCTCTACATTCTGGCTGGGATACTGAGGGACTACCAGGGTATCGTCACGATTGACGGCAAACCGGTCGATCCCCAGAAGCAGCGTATAGGACTGATCCTGCAAAACTATGGACTCCTGCCCTGGAAAAATGTTTATCAGAATGCCATTTTGGGTGCTAAAATCAAGGATCAGCCAGCTGACGAGCCATATGTCCGGTTCATTTTTCAGCAGTTGGGGATCGAAGACCTCCTGGGCCGATATCCCAAGGAACTGTCCGGCGGGCAGCAGCAGCGGGTTGCCATTGCCCGGGCTTTTATCCTGAAGCCTGACCTGCTGCTCATGGATGAACCCTTCTCAGCCCTGGATGCCATCACCCGTGAGGAAATCCAGGATCTGTTCCTCAAGATCTGGAAACAGCACCAGGTGACCACGGTTTTCATCACCCACAGCGTGGATGAAGCCTTATACCTGGGTTCAAAGATCGTGGTGTTTTCTCCTGCACCGGGCAAGATCATCGAGGTCATCGATAATCCTTGTTTTCAACTGGAGAACCTGCGTGCCCGGGATGAATATTACCGCATGTCCAAACAGTTGCGAAAAATGTTGAGCGAGGAATGGTCGAAGCAGTGAAGGACAAGTGGCTAGGTGCAGCTTATAGCTTTATCGTCGTGTTGGTGTTTTGGGGTTTGGTCTCCTGGTGGCTGGATATACCTATTATCCCTTCACCTGCAGCAGTATTTCAAAACATACTGGATATCTATACCTCCAAAATGCAGGCCCATGTGGCAGCCAGCCTGCTGCGCATCCTGGCTGGGATTATCATTGCCATCCTGGCGGGCGTACCGCTTGGTTTCCTCATGGGATATTTTGAAAGGGTGGATAAAATACTCTCGCCTCTGGTCTATTTCACCTATCCGGTGCCAAAATTGGCCCTCCTGCCTATCGTCATGCTGCTTTTCGGGCTGGGTGAGACGTCCAAGCTAATCATGATCATCCTTATCATCGTTTTCCAGATCATAATCACCTCCCGGGATGCGGTAAAATCTATACCCGCCGAGACTTATCATTCCCTGCAATCGCTGGGGGCCAGCAGGCGGCAGATGTTCACCGAGATAATCGTGCCCGCTTCCCTGCCGGAAGTACTTACTGCGACCCGCCTGGCCCTGGGAACTGCGGTATCGATACTATTCTTCACGGAAACCTTCGGCACCGAGTACGGCATGGGCTACTTCATTATGGATGCATGGATGCGGGTCAATTACCTGGAGATGTATTCCGGCATCGTGGTTTTGAGCTTCATGGGATTCGTCATTTTCACCTTGATCGACCTCAGCGAATCTCGCCTCTGCTCCTGGCGCTGACCCCCTTTGTCACGGGGACTTTGTCACGGGGACGGAGTTGCTGACACTTTATTCTTGCTCAAAAATGTGTCAGCAACTCCGTCCCCGTGACACAATTCCTTTGCTGCACAATCCGCTCAAATCTTTGAACTCGTATTTTATCCTGGAGTGCTGGGACATCTGCTCATCGATACCGGCTTCAATTGTCATGCATCTCACGAGGCTATGGCTCATCTCTACTGCCTGGTCATAAAGGACGAGTCGATAATGAACTCGGTTGCGGGCCTTCTGTATCTTGAGGCAGTCTGATCCCATCATGAAAGATTGCAGGCAGAACCGTCCCCTTGTCTATTGGGCTAGGGGTGGAGGAGGGCAAATAGTCGGCCCAGCCAGGGGGTGTATAAGCTGATGGCTCCCTCGGGGCACATCTCCTGACAACAATAGCAGCGGATACAGCGGCTGTAATCATAGACCGGAATGTTGCTGCGTTCTTCATCCGGCCAGTTTACGACCGCAGGTTTAACCGGGCACATTTCTACACAAACCCCGCATTTGATACATTTATCAGCATCTATTACCGGGCGGGCGGCAATCTGGTTGCGCAGCCAGGGTGAAGGCAGGTTCAAGGCTTTGGATGGGCTGCAGATTTTAAAGCCCGGCTGCACCAAATCGCCTAAGGCATCCCCCACTATTTCGATATTTGCCGCCACATAGGTACCCAGCCCCATGGCCTGGCCGTGTTTCAGGGTGGGAATATCTTCAGGATCCAGGTTAACCAGCCGGCAGACAGTAGCATCCAGGGCCACCGCATCGGTGGAAAACAACAATACCCCCATTGGCTTGGGAGTGCCGCCTCGAGGGCCATTGCCCTCCATGGCCATTATCCCGTCTATAACATACAGGCGGGGGTGCAGCATCAGGTTCAAATCCACCAGCATGCGGGCAAAATCATCAACGCGAGGCAGTTTGACATGGAATTCACCTTTCAGCACACCTGGAATGCAGCCAAATTGGTTCTTGATCGCTCCGGTCAGTTTGGTCAGCCCATGGGTTTTCAATTTAGCAATCGAAACAAGGCCATCAGCCTCCAGCACCCCCTGGGCAATAAAAAACTTCTTGTTTTGAGTCCCCGCGCTGAACGTGACTTCTGAACCGTTGCGAAAGTCAGCCATGGGCAGGTCCATTTCCCGGGCTACTGCCATAATACCGGCTCTGCGGGCAGCCCTTTCAGTGCTCCCCAAAGCCGGAGAATCTCCATAACTCAGGCGGGTCCCAGCTGCCTGGAAGACTGCTGCTACAGCCTGGAACACGGCTGGATGAGTGGTCACGCACTTTTCTGGCGGATCCGCAGCCAGCAGATTGGGTTTAAGTAGGATCTTCTCTCCGGGAGCTGCCAAACTGGCGCAACCGCCCACCAGGTCTATCCCCCGTTCTACCGCCTCTCTCACCCTTGAAATGTCGTAATCCGGGCACTTCACCACCGCCACCTTAGCCCTGTGGCCTTCTGGACCCACGGCGCTGGCCATTTCGCTATCCAAGTCCATGTTCTTCACACTCTCTCCGCTGTATGCTTAAGACTGTGTTCCAGCCTCCGCCTAACCATATGATAAAGATTCGCCCAGACAAACACAATGCGGGCTATACCTTGGGAGCTTTCCCTGGCAAACGCTAACATACTACGAAAACCTGGTCCTATATGCCTCTGGCCTCGGAATCTGGCTTAATTGACAAGCCAACCGGGCTAATCTTAGAATAGAGTTACAATGGGCCGAATTACAATTTGGAGGTGCATTTTCATGAACGTCTTGTTGGTGTATGCGCATCCCAATCCGGAGAGTTTCAATGTTGCTCTGGCCAGGACGATCCAGGATGAAGTTGTATCCAATGGAGGCCAAATCAAGGTCAAAGACCTGTACACCATGAAATTCGCCCCCGTCATGAGTATGGCGGATTTCCAGGGCATTTACAGCGGAAATCCCCCGGCTGATGTCAAGCAGGAACAAGCTGATGTGGAATGGGCAGATCTGGTGATTATGTTGGCACCGGTATGGTGGTATTCGGTGCCAGCTATGATCAAGGGCTATATAGACCGGGTTTTTACAGCAGGTTTTGCTTACAAAGCTACTTCCACCGGTCTCATGGGTCTGCTCAAGGGCAAAAAGGGGCTTTTCATCACGACCTCCGGGGCCAACCGCCAGGACGCAGAAATGGGGGGAATGCTCCCGGTCTTGAAGAAGTCGCTGGTTGGAGTCTTCGCTTTTTCTGGATTCGAGGAAAAAAAGCACTTCAATTTCTTTTCCGTCCCTACCGCCAGTGACGAAGAACGCCGCCAGATGCTGCTCGAGGTTAGGGACTTTGTCAAATCGATGGTTTAAGCCCTTTCCATTCAGGATCAAATGTGTCAGCAACTCCGTCCCCGTGACAACGTGACAATTTAGGAGGGGTGAGGTGGATGCAGGTTCCCAATCGGATCCTATATGATCCCGACCGTGTTTTCCCCGACTGGACCTGGGAAGAGAAGATCGGGCGCAGCCGCAGCTTGATCCTGCCGTTTCTGCTCACCTCCCTATTGGTAGCATTACTGGCAGGACGCGAAGCATACTACACTTACAATGATTGGCGCCAGTCCAATCTGCCGGCCCAGGAAGCCCGGGATCCCTGGGTAAGAAATACCCGTTACTGGATGAATCCCCAGGAGGTTGCACATTTCTATAAGATGCCTCTGGAAACCGTATTCGTCGCCCTGGGCGTTCAGCCTGTTCCGGGAGACGAAAACCTCACTCTCAGAGAGTTGGCGGAAAAATATGATCGATCGCCGGACCAGGTGCGAGATGCCCTCAATTATCTAAACAACCAGCAGCCCCGCAGGTAAGAAACCAGGGCACCGGGACTGATCTACCCCGTTATAATAAGGAGGCAATTATGCGCCGCAGAAGCAGAATCATCTTGTTGGCAGTCCTTGCCCTCCTTGTTTTGTTGTGGGTCTGCCGGGAGTCCTCCCATTTCTATTCTGAAGTACGCCGCCTGGACCTGCCCAGGCAAGAGACCCGTGAACCTCTGGGCAGGAAGGCGCACGGGTGGATGAATGTGCAAGAACTGGCTTGTTTCTACAGGGTGCCTGAGGAAGCAGTATTTGCCGCCCTTGCTATCGAACCTGCCCCGGGGGACGAAAAACTTCCTCTCAAGGACCTGGCTTACAAATACGAAAAGTCTGCGGCTGAAGTTGAAGAGGCCCTGGAAATGCTGAATAAGCAGCAACCTAGCCGGGGGGACCACCGCTATGGATAGCATGCTGGACACCCTGGTCACTTATTTTCTCATTTACGGCATACCGGTTCTGGGCATTTCCATCATCATCGGATCCAACGCCATACCCAGCGGAGCCATCCTCCTGGCTGTAGCCGCGGGGGCATTCGCTTACGCCGGCGATTTTATCTTCTGGCAGCTGCTGCTCTGGGTATGGTTTTTCAACGTGCTGGGAGACTCGTCCAGTTACTGGCTATGGCGCGCCTTTGGTCCGGCCATCCGGGAAAAATTCCTTGCCAGCAGACATTATCTGGCTTTGTCACTGCGCCAGGCGGCTGAATACTTGGAAAAGTACGGCCTGGCCAGTATATTTATCTCCCGCTTTCCCCTGGCTGGTCTGGGACCGCCAATGAACATCCTCTCAGGCCTGTCCTCTTATCACTATCCCCGCTTCATGCTGGCTGTCGTGCCCGGCGACCTCATCTATTCTGCCTTCACCTTGGGGGTTGGCTACTGGTTTGGCGACGCATGGCGGGCAGCCGGCAGCACCCTCAACCAGTACTCCCAGTTGATCAGCGCCGTGACTGCCCTGGTAGTAGTCTTGTGGCTGCTGTTCACCCAGGTCCGCAAACAATATGTTAGGCTCAAACCCCACCCCAAACCCACGGCTTCCAAAAATTGAATCCCGCCGTTGGATCTGTCAGGCCCCCCTGCGAATCGGGAACAGCCTATAGGAGTGAAATATGGCGAGTAAAAGCAGGACTATCAGCCCACAGGCGGCAAAGCCATACTGAGGGCC
>JAAZOA010000332.1 GCA_012798055.1 Syntrophomonadaceae bacterium
CATGCACCCTCTCCCATGATTGTCGCTCCCAGCCCGGAGCCTCTGTTCCTCTGAATTGATTTTACCATGTATATTCTCTACTGACTGCCAATAACCTTTCCGGCTCCACCGAGGTTGTCAACCAGATAATACCTAAAAACACCCCTGGTCTGGAGGTGACAGGAGCGTTCGGGTAGAATAGTCTAATGATAGATCCCGCACTGGGAGAAAGGGAGGGTTTTCAATGGATTATATAAATATAGCCTATGAGGTCAATCAAGGCATTGCCTGGATCACCCTGAACCGACCGGAACGGCTGAATGCGATGAGCCCGGAAATGATCAAGGAGTGGACCCAGGCTATTCAAACTGCCAATCAGGACAATGAAGTCCGGTTGATAGTCGTCACCGGAGCGGGCCGGGCATTTTGTACCGGTCTGGACCTGAAGTCCCTGGGTAAAATCAAAATCGAGAATGGCGAAGTAGAAGGCGAACTGATAAACCTTGGATTAGTATTGATGGCCGCCATGCTTGACAGCCCGCTGCCCATAATCGCCATGGTAAATGGTGCTTGCTTTACCGGCGGTTTGGAATTACTTTTCGGTTTTGATCTCATAGTGGCTTCAGAGGATGCCATGTTTGGAGATACCCATGCCAAATGGGGCATCAGGCCCAGTTGGGGCCTGAGCCAGCGCATGCCCAGGGTAATGGGGGTAATGCGGGCCAAGGAATTGTCCTTTACCTGCCGGACCTTTTCAGCTCAGGAAGCACGGGAGATGGGTCTGGTCAACCGGGTGGTTCCTGCCGCAAGCCTCAAGGAAGAAACCACCCGCCTGGCCATGGAGATTATACCCAACAGTGCTGAAGCTATTGCAGCCATAAAAGATCTTTACAACAGGGGGATGGAGCAATCCCTACAGGAGGGTCTGCGCTACGAACAGGATAAACACTATGTCATTCAGGACACAAATGAACGTCTTTTCGGTTTCAAGAAGAGATAATGCCTCGGGGGATATAAGATGCATGACCCAGCAACCACAGGAAATTGGCGCAGAATCATCGGCTCGTTAGTGGCTATCGCCTTAATACTTTCGATTTTGTCGATCCTGGGTAAAATATTCTTGGCTCCAGCGGGACCTTTCGTGTGGGCAGAGTCAGGCCCCGCAAGCAACGATGACCTTATTACCCTGTCTAAATGCTGCATGGCTTTAATGGTAATGATGGTTCCTTCCCTGGCGGAAAGAAAATTTTCCGTTGACATCCCCGATCAGATCGGTGCCCTTTACTTCATGTTCCTTTTCGCTGCCATATTTCTCGGGGATGTCCTGGATTTTTATGCGGTGATACCCTTCTGGGATACTATCTTGCACGCATTCAGCGGGGCATTATTAACCGCTCTAGGTTTCGTGGCCATCCTTCCCCTGAGTGGCTATAAAGGTCAACCCCTGGGATTGAGTCCTCTCGCGGTTGCCTGTCTGGCTTTTTGCTTCGCCATGACTATGGGCTGTTTTTGGGAGATGTACGAATATACAGTCGATGGTTTGCTGTTCCATAATCTGCAGGGCTATGCGCTGGGGGACGGCAGCCTATTGTGCGGACGGGCTGCTCTGGCAGATACCATGGAAGATATCTTTACCAACGCCATCAGCGCAATGTTGATTGCACTTGCCGGGTATTTGATGCTCAAGAGACAGTCGTCTTAAGTGCGATATTCGTTGCATTTACAGATGCATTACCCTGTACAGGATGACGGCCGTCTCTGCCCGGGTAGTATTATGCTGCGGGAAGATATAGTTCCTAAAGCCGCTTATTACAGCTGCGGCTAGCAGTCAAGCCGCCCAAAATAAGCTATTCCTGTATCCCTGGAAATGGTTTATCCCAGATTGACAATTTTAAAGCCCAAATATACGGCATATGCTCCCAGCAATATCGAACCCGAGAGTCGTGATATGCGTTTCCATAATATAGCCGGGATGAAGAGCAAGATAGTGGCCCCAATCATGACCGCCAGATCAACAAATACATGCGGCTCGATATAGATAGGATTCAAGGTACTGCTCAAGCCCAGAGCAAATAGAATATTGAATATATTGCTGCCCACAACATTACCGATGGCGATATCCGATTCCTTTCGCAGGGCTGCCACGATGCAGGTGACCAACTCGGGAAGAGATGTGCCAAAAGCCACCAGGGTGAGACCGATAAATTCCTGACTCAAACCCAGTTGCCCGGCGATAGCTACGCTAGCATCTACTGTCAGATCAGCCCCGAAAAGCATCGCACCCAAACCGACCAGGAAGATGATTACCAATTTGGCTGGAATTCCTTGCTCGACCATGATGGGCGCAACCGATCTGTCCTGGGCAAGTGAATCCTCAACCAATGCCTCCTGTTGCCGAAAAAGTCCGAAGATTTCATCTTCTGCAGCATCTGCAGGCCGGTTCCATTCCAACATGCGGTGGGTTTTTCGGCCTATGTAGAAAGCAAAGGCCGCCATACCGGCCAAGAGCAGCATGGACTCGCTTCTGGTCAGGACCGACCCGGTCAACAGCATCAAAGTTACCACCAACTGCACACCGAGCGACAAGGGGATTTCTCTCCTGGCTACCAGGGGATCTACCTGTAAGGGAACAAGAATAGCGGTTAGCCCGATGATCAGGGTAATGTTAATTATTGAACTCCCGATCACGTCACCCAAAGTGACCTGATTAGCTCCTTTAAGCCCGGAGATAATGCCAATAGTTGCCTCCGGGGCGCTGGTGCCCAGAGCTACAATAGTCAGCCCGATGATGATCGCAGGTACCGCCAGATGCCGAGCGATTTTTGCCGCCGAGTCGACCATAATATCTGCGCCCTTGACGAGCAAGACTAATCCCAGTACCAGCAACAGGTATTGTATCATGTGGCACCTCCGCTTAAACTGATCCGGTCCCCATCTCTAAAGCACATATTTAGGCACCTGCATGCTTGCCCACAATTGATCAACCGGCACCACTTAAATCATAATGCTATCGGCTTACCAGACGATATAAAACAAGGCAATGGCAATGCCCAAAGCCAAACCTGCACAAATAAAGGTCCGAATCAGTTCGCGTTTGACAATTTTGGTCAATTCCCCCATACTCAACCTCCTTTTATTATACCAGTTAGAAAGAGCAATCATTTAAGCGGTACTGCCTGGCTATTGATTAGATTGGGCACAAATGTGGCAGCAAAATTTAGACACTGGAAAACAGAGCTTACCAATGGACAGCCAGCTCAAATACTGATCTTCCCCAAAAGAAGAGCAAAAAAGTGGGCAACCTATTGAAAGGTTACCCACCCCAGTAAACCGGCTTCTCATAACTGACCTACCAAATCCCCGGATTTAGGTATGTCATTCCCGTAATCCCCTCTTCAGCCGGGACTACTATGACCGTAAGCGTAGTATTTGATTTCCCTACGATTATACCATTCGGAAGCAAGCAGAATAAACTATGCTAATCTCGAGCCAAACCCAGGCAACGGAGCGCCGGTTTGATACTCAGCCCTTGCACAACTAAAGAGAACAGCACCACCGCGAAGGTCATATTGATTAGGAAGGCACGCTGCGGAAATATTGGATCAAGACCCAGCACCATCGCCATGGAAAGCGCTCCGCGCAGACCGCTCCACACCATGACGTGGCGCCAGGAACGAGGGATGTGATGTCCTGCCAAATTTAGCAGGAATGTCAATCCATATACCGATACCGCCCGTCCCAACAGAACCGAAGTATTGGCTAAAAATACCAGCAGGATGGTCAAGCCTGCAGTGATACTTGCTTCTTCCAATCCCACCAACAGGAAAACTGCCGAGTTTACTGCGAAAGCTATGTACTCCCAGAATGAGATTACTCCCATCCGCGAGACTATATTCATACCATAGGGCATACCGTAGTTTCCTACCACCAGCCCTGCCGACAGGACGGCAAACACTCCCGAAACCCCAAAATGTTCAGCGGCCAAGTATGAACCGAAGGCTACAACTGTGGTCAGCATGATTTCCAGCAGGTGGTCATCATATTCCCGGGTTACCCGTGATGCAATCCCACCGATGATTATACCAACCATAGCCCCGCCCAAGATGGTTTTCAAAAAGGTGACGTCGTAAATAATTCGATCGGACAAGGCGATACCAATGTAACCGCGCTTCAGCTCGCCAATGCCTATGCGGCCATCGCCAATGGCG
>JAAZOA010000333.1 GCA_012798055.1 Syntrophomonadaceae bacterium
AGTCGTAACTGAAGTCATTGATGAACGCAGCCTGGAGATGGCTTTGGACTACGTGGATATGATGCAAATCGGTGCCAGAAACATGCAAAATTTCCGTTTGCTCAAAGCAGTGGGCAAGAGCGGCAAGCCGGTGCTGCTTAAACGCGGCATGTCAGCCACCATCGAAGAGTGGCTTATGGCAGCAGAATATATCATGTCCGAAGGAAACGGCAGAATTGTGCTGTGTGAAAGGGGCATCAGAACCTTTGAGACGGCTACCCGCAACACCCTCGATCTCTGTGCGGTTCCCTTGGTCAAACGTTTCAGTCACCTGCCGGTGATAGTTGATCCCAGCCATGCCACAGGGGACCGGGGTCTGGTTATGCCGATGTCATTGGCAGCCATTGCAGCTGGAGCCGATGGCCTGATCCTGGAGATGCACCCTGAACCAGCCAAAGCGCTTTCAGACGGGCCTCAGTCACTTACTCCTGAAGGCTTGGAGCAGTTAATGGCCAGTCTTTCTCCCCTACTGCTCGCCCTTGGACGGGCTGTTTAATGATCGACGCGATCAGAAAGGAGCCACCGATGCACAAAAAGTTGGCATATTTGGGTCCTCGCGGGACTTTCTGCGAACAGGCTGCTCGTCAGTGGACACTGCAGGATGAATGGGACCTCCTTCCCTGCTCGTCCATAGATAGAGTCATGGCTGCGGTGGCAGCTGGATCGGTAGCTTGCGGCATAGTGCCGATAGAAAATTCGTGCGAAGGATCAGTCAACCAAACCCTTGATCTATTGGCCTACGCATATGAACTGCAGATCGTAGGCGAGATCATACTGACCGTACAGCATAACCTTTTGGCCCGTCCGGGATTAAAACTGCCGCAAATCCAGCGGATCATATCTCATCCCCAGGCCCTGGCCCAGTGCCGGAAATACTTGGCCGCCAAATTCCCTGCTTTAGAATATGTGGATGTGTCCAGTACGGCAGAAGCCGCTATGAGGGTAGCCGCTTCTCAAGAATCCTGGGCAGCCATCGGAACTTCTGCAGCCGCGGACGAGTATGGCCTGGAGATCCTCGAAGCAGGTATTCAGGATGGCAGCCACAATGAGACCCGCTTCGTTATTTTAAGCCTGGAAACGGTTCCCAAAACGGGTAAGGATAAAACTTCGCTGCTGTTGTACCTGATAGATCGGCCTGGCACCCTCTTCAAGGCACTGGAGCAATTCTACCTGCAAAATATCAATCTCAGCAAAATAGAGTCCCGGCCTGCCAGGACTATGATCGGTGATTACCTCTTCTTTGTGGATATTGAAGGACACCGTGATGATGCTCATGTGCAGGCTGCCCTGAAAGGATTGGAACCGATCACCCGCGCAATTAAGATTCTTGGCTCATACCCCCGTGCCAAAACGGATCTGCCACAGTGAACCTGGTCAACGGACCTTTCACCGCTCAGGTTGTCTTGGTCATGCTCAACCTATATAATTGGTCTAACCTATTCTCAAAGGAGGAGATCATATGCCGATCATAAATGTGAAAATGATAGCCGGGCGCTCCCTGGAACAAAAACGGGAACTGGCCGAAGTTCTGACCAGAGAGGTAGTACGCATTCTGAATGTTAAGCCCGAGGTAGTCGAATTGATTATCGATGAATATCCCCGCGAGAATTGGTCAAGCGCTGGTCAGCTATACTCAGACAAATGATTGCCAATTCAGTACGACCAGTCAAGAGGAGGCCCGGCCAATTTGCTGGAAAAGGTTGATATCGCTATAATCGGAGCGGGAGTTGTGGGCCTGGCTATCGCTTATGAACTCTCTCGCCACCGCGGAAAAACTATTGCCGTTGTAGAACAGAATGTATCTTTCGGCATGGAGACCTCCAGTCGCAACAGTCAGGTGATCCATTCCGGAATTTACTATCCAGGGCACTTTTTAAAGACCATACTATGTTTATCAGGCCGAGAAAAGCTGTACAGTTTCTGCCATAAATACCGGGTGGATCACAGAAGACTGGGTAAGCTGGTGATTGCCAACGCTGGGGACGACCTGGACCATCTGCGCCGGTTATATGAGCAGGCTAAGGCCAATGGAGTAGAGGTCCTCCCCCTGACTAACCGGGAGATAAACCAGATCGAACCGGCCATGCGGGTCGAGGAAGCTTTTTTTGTACCTCAAGCAGGAATCGTCAATAGTCATGAATTCATGAAGCGGTTGTATCTCCTGGCGAAGGACCAGGGGGTAATCTTCGCCTTCTGTTCCCAATTAATGGATGTTGAATTCAACGGCAGCGAATATACTATAATCACCAATCGCGACAGATTCGAGTCCGAATGGCTGATAAACAGCGCCGGACTTCACAGTGACTTCATTCCCGCTCGCCTGGGTCTTGATATCGATGGTCTCTCTTACCGTATCTATCCCTGCAAGGGCGAATATTATAGCCTGCGAAGATCATTTGGTATAAGTCACCTGGTCTACCCTCTGCCAGCAGCTTCCGGCTTATTGGGTATCCATATCACTCCTGACCTGGGGGGGCACATCCGTTTGGGACCTAATGCTTACGATGTGGATTCCTTGAATTATGAAATCGACACTACTTACCGCGAGCTTTTTTATCATTCGGTTCATCGTTTCCTGCCAGCATTGACTTTGGACGATATTGCCCCGGACTTCGCAGGCATAAGGCCCAGGCGCCAGCCGGCAGGCGGATCTTTGCAGGATTTTGTGATCAAAGAAGAGGGTTCCCATGGACTCCCCCAACTTATCAACCTCATCGGCATCGAATCACCTGGATTGACTTCATCCTTGGCGATTGCCGAGTTTGTCAGCGCGATGCTTTGAGCCCATCTTTTATCTCCGCCGCTGTGCAAAGTCCGCTTTTCGTTTCCCGTCACCGCTAGCCTTAAATATGGGCTTCTCATCACGTCCTGAGGCCTGGTTGAAGGGGCTTACAAACTGCTTGACACGGGCAATTACAATCAATAAACTTATTGCAGTATAGTATTAAGCTAAAGATTTCACAAAAGATGGGAGAGGAGATATCGTATGGTCAGTATCGAAGTCAATGGCATCAGCGCATCCGTACCGGAAAATTTTACCGTGATGCAAGCTGCTGCCGCAGTTGGGTTTGAGATTCCCTCATTGTGCAGCCATCCCGACCTGAAAGTTAAAGATAACTGTAAGGTATGCGTGGTCGACATAAACGGTGAATTGAAAACCGCCTGTGCCGAAGTGGTTGCCCCCGGAATGGTTGTTAAAACCTTCAGCCCCAGAATCGTTGAGGCAAAAAGAGCCAATCTGAAAAAGATCCTGTCCGTTCATCCCCAAGATTGTTTGAATTGCGCCCGGAACCTCAATTGTGAACTGCAAGCCCTAGCCGATCAACTACTGATCCGTTCCTTCGACAACAAGCCCCTCCACCTGCCCAAAGATCATTCCACCCCTTCCCTGGTTCGCGATATGTCCAAATGCACCCTGTGCGGCCGTTGTGTGGAAGTATGCAACGACATTCAAACTGTTGGTGCCCTGGAATGGAAAGACGGCATTGTCCAGACCACCGGTGGCGTGCCCCTGATCGAGACCAAATGCGTGGTCTGCGGTCAGTGTGCCCTGGCCTGCCCGGTAGGGGCCATCGTCGAAAACGAGGAGATGGATAAATTCCTGGCAGCGGTAGAGGATCCCGAAAAGATCGTTATCACCCAGATCGCTCCAGCCGTGCGGGTTGCGGTAGCAGAAGCGGTAGGAATGGACACCGGTTCGCTAGACATGCTGAAATTCGTAGCTGGCCTGAAGCAGTTGGGCTTTGACTATGTTTTCCATACCAACTTCACCGCCGACCTTACCATAATCGAAGAAGGCAATGAATTGCTGAAGCGTCTGACCACCGGCGGGACCCTGCCGATGATCACCTCCTGCAGCCCCGGCTGGATCAATTTCATCGAGACCTTCTACCCCGAAAAATTAGATCATCTCTCCACCTGCAAATCTCCCCAGCAGATGTTCGGTGCCCTGGCCAAGACTTACTGGGCTGAAAAAATTGGGGTTGACCCCTCCAAAATCTATTCCGTGTCCATCATGCCTTGCACCGCCAAGAAGTTTGAAGCTGCCCGGCCGGAGATGAATTCCAGCGGATATCGCGATGTGGATCTGGTTCTGACTGTCCGCGAATTAGGCAAGCTCTTCAAGATGGAAAACCTGGACTTTGATAAACTGCCCCCAGGCCAATTTGATTCCCTGTTGGGAGCCTATACCGGCGCAGCCGTCATATTCGGAGCTTCCGGAGGAGTTATGGAAGCAGCCCTGAGAACTGTATATGAAGTGGTCACCAAAGAAACCCTGGAAGACGTCAATTTCAAGATGGTGCGCGGCTTTGAGGGCATGAAGGAAGCCGAAATTGACCTGGCCGGCACCAAGGTCAAGGTAGCGGTTGCCAATTCCCTGGGCAATGCCAGGAAGATTATGGACGATATCAGGGCTGGTACATCCCCCTACCATTTTATCGAAGTGATGTGCTGCCCGGGCGGCTGTATAGGCGGCGGCGGTCAGCCCATTCCTTCCACCATTGAGAAGCGGAGAGAGAGAATCGAAGCTATTTATGCTGAGGATGCTGGCCTCCCGATTCGTAAATCCCACGAGAACGACGAAGTCAACCTCCTCTACAAGGATTTCCTGCATGAACCCCTTGGGCACAAATCCCATGAATTGCTGCACACTCATTACCATCCGCAGAAGCAGTAATCAATAAGCTGGTTTCTCAATAGGGTTATATGACACCAGGAGTGGAAAACTCCTGGTGTTTTGTATTCTGGAGCTGAACCGGTCATAACTGACGGGATACTCCCGGGTGCTAAAATATGGTAAAATCATAACAGGGGGGTTTTCAGACTCATAGGAGCAGTACCGGTTCAGGCATGTCTTTCCGGAGGTGTTACGATGAATAAATTGCAGGGCTTTTATGAAATGGAGCGTATGGGCATCCCCGTTGTTCCATGGAAACCTTTTACCGGCGACGAGTCTCTGGATCCCGACCTATTATGGAGTGTGAGAGTTGCGGTTCAGAGCGGTTATGATTTCAACCTCCCCAGGGCGATAGGGGTCACAGCCGACGAAGCAGTGGCTTACGGCAGGAAATTCCTGGCCAAGTTGTCGCCACAGGACCTGGTGGTATACTATCCATATTTTATTGCGCTGAAAAGTGGGATCCTGGAGATCCAAGCCGACCAGACGATTATCGAAGCGGTGAACCAGGACCTTTGGAATCTCACTACACTGGGTAGAAAAGATGTCACCTTGGTCATAAACTGTCAGAATGGAGCCGTAACCAGGTACGGCCAAGCCGATTTTCTAACTGAAGCTGAAGTTGATGAGCTATTATTCTATGCCCAGAAAATAAGGAGGTCTCACCGCCAATATATTTACGCCCAGAATTCGCTGATCCTGGAGTGGCATTATGCCCTCCACACCAATGCCCACGGCGACCGCATCGGCGAAAAATACCTGGTCTTTACCGAATGTAAGTCCATAGGTGATTTAGAATGATTTCGCCGGCCCGCTTAGAGATAGAAGAAGGCGATGGCCATTATAAAATATGCCGCCACCAAAAGTGAACCTTCCATCCAGTTCGATTCCCCGTCAAGGCTTATGAACTGGGCGATGAGCACTGCCAGGGCAACCACCGCTATCTCATAATAGTTGAACATCATGGTCAAGGGATTGCCGAAGAGGAAACTCAGGAAGACGAGAATCGGGGTAATCAGCATGGCTATCTGGGTGCTTGAACCTATGGCTATTTCGAAGGAAAGGTCCATCTTGTTCTTCAAGGCTACAGTGACAGCTGTAAAGTGTTCGGCTGCATTACCGATAATCGGGATGATGATTATACCTATAAAGAACTCAGACCAGCCCAAAGCCTCGGTAACGTGCTCGATCCCGCTTACCAGGAATTCGCTCTCCAGGGCAATCAGCGCGGTGCTAAATCCCAAGACAATCATGGCCTGGGTGCGGGTCCAACGGGTTTCCTGTACTTCACATATTTCTTTACTACCCCGCCTCATAGAAAAGAGCAGACCCGTAAAGTAAAGTATCAACATTATCGATGCCACTGCCAGGCTGAATCCCTCTAAAGCGTGATGTTGCTGTTCTCCCTGAAAAAATACCGCCGGAATGATGATAGCGATAATAGCCAGGAACATCAAGCTGGTCTGGTTGCTGATATGAACCCGGTCAAAGCGTTGCTCCCCGTTTTTGATACCGCCCACCAGGATAGACAAGCCCAGTACGAGCAGTATATTCCCCAGTATACTGCCCGCTATGGAAGCCTTGACTATATCCGAGAGCCCAGCCCGCAAGGCGAAGACAGTGATCAACAATTCCGTGGCATTGCCAAAACTGGCATTAAGGAATCCTCCCGCCTTCTCGCCCACATAACAAGCCAGGGTTTCAGTAGCTTCACCCATCAGACCAGCTAAAGGGATGATGGAAACGCAAGCCGCAAAAAATAATCCCAAGTCATAGCCGCTGAAGCGAAAATATAGGCTGACCGGGATCGCTACCAACAGGTAGTTCAAATATTTACCCATGCACAAATTACTCCTCTATCAATGTTCGCGATCCTCTGGATTTATAGCGAGCTGCCTTTCATGGCCTGGACTTGCGGGACTTGTCGAGGATGTCAAGAATTGCCAGGATCACTCCCGCTCCGAGTAAAGAATAGCCTAATAGCCGGTTTTCTGCCAGGAACAGTCCCATGATGATCAGTACAAAAGCCAGGCTTTCCAGCTTGCTCATGCGCTGGGGCAGTTCTCTTCTTTTTATCATCAAAATCACGAAAATAATCGCCAATAGCACCAGGGCACAGACTATCCATGCCGAGGCTGACGACCCGCTTTCCAGCAACATACGAACCTGACCTCCTATTTTTACTCCGGCAGGGACCCGACCCACCACTAGGCCAACTTTACGGCGGTTCCGCTGGCAGCCACCATAAGCATGCCATCGCGTATAACTTCGTAATCCAGGTCTATACCTATTACGGCATCCGCGCCCAAACTGCGGGCCTGGTCTGTCATCTCTTCGACCGCTATCCGCCTGGCCTCGCTGAGCTTGGTTTCATAGGCCCCGGAACGACCACCTACTATGTCGGTGATACTGGCAAAAATGTCCCTTACCACATTGGCTCCCATAATCGCTTCACCGGTAACCAATCCCAAGTACTGGCGGACCGCATGCCCTTCAACAGCAGGGGTTGTAGTCAAAATCATGCCCATGTCTCCCTTCAGAAAGTTTAATATTATCTTATCACAACCTGGCATTCCTGTGCGGCATCTGCTCGCTATCCCTTTGCTAGCGCTATTTCCCTAATAAGAACCTCTCTGTAATTCTGGTCATCTCGAGACCCGGGCAGGAATCAACTCTGCCAACAGAGAAAACAATACCTACAATCAGAATGACCTCTCTTCATTGATTACCGATCAACCATAATATGCTATCTGGAAAGAAGGGATTTGCGTATCTAAACAAGTTACTGCCCTTTTAGGTGCAACACTCTTAGCCATGTTGTTTTGGGTGTCTCCGGTTGTCTCAGCTCCCAGTATAGCCTTGGATGGAAAACCTCTGGTCTTCGATGTGGCTCCAGTTACTGAGAATAATTGCACCCTGGTTCCCATCCGTGCAGTGTGTGAAGCCATGGTTGCTTCGCTTACATGGGATCAAACCGCCCTTACGGCTACTACGGCCAATAAAAACGGAACCGAGGTCGCAATAACAGTCGTTTCCACTACCCCAACCATCAACGGAGTTATTAAGGTTATCGATGTGCCAGCCAAAGCCGTCAATGACCGCATCGTGGCTCTCCTGCGTTTTGTTGCCGAGGCTTTCGGCGGTGCGGCAATCTGGAATCAGTCGCTGCAGACTATTAGCATCAACTCTCACCCGGTCAACCTGCCGAGCGGGATCACCCCCGACAATTATGTGCCCTCTGGGCAACGCTTTCTAACTACAGATGGCTTTGCAGTCACCTTCAACCCCTTGGTACGGGGTGAAGAGGCTTGGGCAATCATTGCGGCTAATAATCCATTCCTGACGTCTCCCGGACCCGACAAGGAATTCGTGATCATTTACTGCACAGTCCGCAATGTTGATACACCTGACCAACCTGAAACGGTCAGCGATATCGACTTTGAACTTGTCGGCAACTCCGGCCGCAGCTTCCAGACCTTCGACAGGCTCGTCCAGTTGCCGGTCATCGGACCGGACCGAGAACTGCGTGGAATTCTGCATCATGGCATGCAAACCAGCGACTGCCTGGCTTTTAATATACCTGTGGACGAAACCGGTCTGATTTTGGTCTGGCATCCTTATTTCAGCACCCGGGCTTACTTCGAAATGTTCTGATCATCTTTGGCACAGTCCTAGATAATTAAATGAAGTTCAACCTTGAAGCAATCTATTGAGGAATTGTCCATGTTCGGTGCGATAGCAGGTGATATCATAGGTTCTCCCTTTGACGGGTCCAACAACAAACGGATGGATTTCGTTATGTTTGAGAATGGACCACGATTCACGGATGATACTATCTTGACCGTAGCTATCGCTGACAGCATCCTTAAATCGCGCGACTATGCTCTGTCTATCCGAGATTATGGCATAAAATACCGCTGAACTTATGGTTTCGGCGGTAGGTTCCGCCAATGGCTCCACTCAGTCTCGCTTGAGCCCTCTCATATCAATGACAATGGTGCTGCTACACGGGTGAGTCCGGTAGGTTTCGCCTTCGATAGCCTCGAACAGGTCATGGAAGAAGCCCGCAACAGCGCAGCGACGACCCATGATCATCCGGATGCGATCAAGGGGGCTCAAGCCATAGCCAGCGCTATATTTTGGACCCGCCATAATCGATCCAAGGACTGTGTCAAAACTCAAATCCAAGAGCAATTCGGCTATGATTTGTCCTTTTCCCTCGAACAAATAAGGCCTTCCTACACTTTCGATAAAAGTTGCCCGGGCTCTGTTCCCCAAGCTATTAAGGCTTTTCTGGAATCTTCAGACTTCGAGGATGCCATCAGAAAAGCGGTTTCTCTGGGCGGGGAAAGCACCGCCATCGCTTGTATGACCGGTGGCATAGCCCAAGCCTTTTACAAAAACATCCCTGAGCACCTGACTGTTAATGCCCGGCATTTGCTCAAGCCTGCCCTCCTCCAGGTTATCGACACCTTCGCAGTTACTTTTGGCTGTCAGAGTTAATATTTTTCGTTGTTTCTGATCAAACCGAGGCTATAATGAGATTAAGACTATTTCTCAATCGAGAGCTAAGCTTCATAAGGACAGGAGGTTATTCTTGTGAAAAAGTCCATTGGCGCAAAAATCCCGATTTATCCGGCTCCGGTTTGGGTCATCGGCACTTATGATGAAGCAGGCAATCCCAATGCCATGACTGTTTCCTGGGCTGGCATCTGCTGTTCTGATCCTCCCGCCATAGCCATATCCCTGAGGCAGTCCACCTACACTTATGGCAATATCCTAAAACGCCGGGCATTTACGGTTAACATACCTTCTGAAAAATATATCAAGGAAATAGACTGCCTGGGCATGGTATCCGGCAGGAATGTAGACAAGTTCGCCCTTACCGGTTTGACTCCAGTGGGGAGCAAATTGGTCGACGCTCCATATATAAAAGAATTTCCGGTTATCCTGGACTGTAAATTGTTGAACATAAGCGAGATAGGACTCCATACCCAGTTTATCGGCCAGATACTCGATATAATGGTCGAGGAGAATTGCGCTGACGAAAAGGGCAGGCCCGATCTTTTACAGATCAAACCACTGCTTATGGCTAATTTATCTTATTATCACCTGGGCGAGATCATCGGCAAATGTTATACATTTGGAAAAGACCTCTACGCTCCTAAATAGTCGGAAACAGAAGCGGCGCGGTTGAGGAGCAAAAATAAATACAGTAGCCAGAGTGAGGAGGCAGAGGTCCAAGACCAATGCCTCCTTTTCAACAGACCACAATATCATTGAAGTGTAAGGATGAAATGCAATCCGTAAATTCAGAGTCTAGCTGGTCTGCCCAAAATACTGGTAGCTGCTCTCGATGACTTCCTCAAGCATTTTCTGAAATTGTTCCTGGTTGCGGCGCGTCTGCTGGCCCAGGTCCTCCACCAGTTTGAGCCACTCCTCACGAAAAGCCTTGTTATTCTCCAACTGAGTCCTGGTCATATTCTCCATTTGCTCCTGGGCCCAGGCAACATTTTTGAGACTGGACTGCCACATAAGCCACATTCGATTGAGCGAGTCGCCGATCATTTCGAAGCTCTTGGCCAAGTTCTCCTGGTTGTCTGCCATGCTTACTCCTCCTTTATAATACAGTGGTATGCTCCTTGTTTTTATTCTACACCTTATCACCACATATTCCCAGATAGAGTACAATTAAGTTCGCAAAAATAAAAAAGGAAAACCATCGGTAGCTCCGAAGAAGGTAAGTGACTAGCAAACCAAAAAGGAGTTGACAACCGATGGCTTACTCTAATTCTAGCTTGCCCTTGGAAAAAATGCTAA
>JAAZOA010000334.1 GCA_012798055.1 Syntrophomonadaceae bacterium
CAACTATATTGCCAGTGTCAGTCGCAAAACCTTCGGCAACAGCGGGGAAAATATCATCTTAAACGGGATTGTCCCCATTGAGTATACCACAAGAATAGAGTCTAACAAATTGGAAGTAACCTTTGCCGATTGCCTGGTGGGGCAGGCCCAATCCAGTTACAAATACAACAGTTCCCTGATCAGCGGGATGAACTTCAAGAGCCAAGCAGTGAATGGTAAAACCAACACCGTGCTGACCATTACTACCAGCAAGCCGGCTAAGTTTGCGGTGGGGACCAGCGATGGCAACTGTACTTTGAATATTATGTTTGTTGACAAGAGCCTCCTCGAATCCAGGACGCCCATAGTGGTCCTGGATGCCGGCCATGGAGGCCGCGACCCGGGTGCCAGCGGTGATAGCCTGTCCGAAAAGGAGGTCAATCTGAAAATTGTTCTCAAAGTCGGCAAAATACTGGCTGGCAAGGGGCTCAAGGTTGTCTACACGCGTCAGGATGACACTTATGTAGGCCTGGATGAGCGCACTACCCTGGCTAACCTGCTCAATGCAGCTGTCTTCATTTCAGTCCACCAGAATGCCAACGTCAGTTCCACTCCTTCAGGTACGGAGACCTATTGTTATTATCCAGTCAGTGATCCCAACCTGTATATGCAGAAGGAGGAAAGATACAATTTGGCTCTGCGCCTGCAAGAAGCCCTGGTGGACATGCTGGGCCGAAAGGACCGGGGAGTTAAGGAGGGTAACCTGGCGGTTTTGCGGGAAAGCAAGATGCCCTCTGCCCTGGTGGAGATGGTCTTTATCAGTAACCCGGAAGAAGAGGCCTTGCTAAAGAAAGACACTTTCCTGGAAAAAGGAGCCCAGGCTATTGCTGAAGCAATAGCCCAATACATGAAGTCTTATGCCGACAATCGTTAATTCGGAGCAAAGGGCTAGATGAGTCACTATAGGAACTGGATTCTGCTTACCCTGTTGGTCATAGCCGCGCCGCTCTTGCTGATAGGTGGTTTCAATTTTTATATAGACCCTTTGTGGTGCTTCAGCCACGCCAACAAATACAACCGTATTCAGATCCCCTTCGACGAGCGCCAGCAAAAGACCAACCGTATCAACTTCAGCCCGGCTGCTTATGACACCCTAATCCTGGGCAGCAGCCGCACCACCTATATGGATCAAACTGAGCTCACAGGCTGTTATGCATACAACTATGCCCTGAGTCTCATGCTCATGGAGGAATACTTTGACTATGTAGAATATGCCAAACAACAGGTGGGACATGATTTTGCTCATATCGTGATTGGGCTGGATTTTTTTGTAACCAATCAGAATCTTAAACTACCGGATAATTTTGCGCCACCAGCTTATTATATAGGCATAACTGAAGGTTTTGCCTATCGCTTCAAATACCTTTTGTCCCTCAATATTCTGGAATATTCCCGGAAGAATTATGACGCCTCCAGAACAGGCATCCCTCAGAATTTTGATTACGACCGGGAGGGACGCAAGACCCTCAAGAGGGTGAGCCCGGAGGAGTCGCAGAAGCTTATTGCCGCTAATCTGGACAATTACGAAAAAAATATTTTTAGCAACTATGAATACAGGGATGTTCCTGGAATCTTGACCCGATTGAAGGAAGCCAATCCTGAAACCCGGTTTATAGTTTTCACTACCCCAACTGCCAGGCCCCTGTGGGACCTGATGGTAGAAAAAGGACTGCTGCCCTACTATGAACGTTGGCTAAAAGATATTGTAGCTGTGTTCGGGCAGGTATACCATTTTGATTATCCCAACTCGGTGACTAACAATCTGGACAACTATTATGATGCCAGCCATGTTTATCCGGAAGTTGAGACCTTGATCGCTCATAGCATCACCGGAAGGAATGACCCCGCCATACCACAGGATTTCGCGATGTTAATAAACGAAGATAACTTGGATGAAAATATACATTATATAGAATCCCTGGCAAGATAAAGGCGATTGACCAGCCGCCCAGGAGGACCTGAATGAACGGGAGTGTCTTTCGGATACAAGGAGACGGGGAAGATGGGGCACATTAACGAAAAAAATATACGGCGTTTATTGTTACTTGGTATAGGGATCTGTTTGTTGCTTATGTCCTTTTCATATCCCGCCGCGGCCAATGACCGCTCCGCCGAAATCATAGGTTCGCGGTTTCTGTTGGTTAAAAATTGGCTGAACACCCGCGGTCTGAGTGGACGCGGGCAAATCGTCGGCATCGCGGATAGCGGATTGGATAAAGGCAGCATGACCGACATTCATCCCGACCTGGGAAGCGACATTGGGGTAATGCCCAAGGTTTTTTATCTCAAATCGTACACCGACCGGGAGATTGCCGATGATCCCAGCGGTCATGGCACTTTTATGGCGGCCACCATTGCCGGCCGGGGCCAGGCATCATTCGGGAAATATCAGGGTATTGCTCCCGGGGCCAGCCTTTATTTCCAGGCTTTGCTGGACAAGAACGGAGATCTGCAGGTTCCTCAGGATATAAATGCTCTATTTGTGCCGGCCTATTCGGCAGGGGTAAGAATTCATGTAAATGGATGGGGCAGCGGGAGCAATGTTTACGATGCCCAAGCAGCTGCTATCGATACTTTTGTCTTCCAGCATCCTGATTTTCTGCCGGTTTTCGCAGCTGGCAATGCTGGCCCGGGTTCAAGTACCCTTACGGCTCAGGCTAACAGTAAAAATGCACTGGTGATAGGGGCCAGCCAAGTACCGCGGCCAGCTTTCGATCCGGAATCCAGTTACGCCGATCGGATTTGGGCTTCATCCAGCTCAGGCCCTGCCGGGGACGGCCGCATCAAGCCAGATCTTTTGGCCCCCGGTTCCTCTCTGGTTTCGGCCTGTTCCAGCCTGGTGACCGGTAATTTCGCCGCCAATGCAAATTATACCAATATGGGTGGCACATCCATGGCCGCAGCAATAACAGGAGGTGCCATTGCCTTGCTGAGGGAGCAGTTGCAGGAGGATTTAGGGGTGAATTCACCGTCCTCGGCCCTGCTCAAAGCCTTATTGATCAATGGAGCCAGGGAGGTCAAAGACAGCCCAAGCCAACATGGTTATGGCATCCTGGACTCTGCTGCCACGGCTTTGGCCCTGCAAGAGCATATATTCCATTTAGTTGACGAACCCAGGCGGCTTGCCGAGGGAGAAGTGAGAGAATACAAGCTGACCGTGACCGACTCTGCTATGCCGGTCAAAATCACCTTGGCTTGGGTAGATCCGGCCGGTGTAGGGGGAAATACAGCCCTGATAAACAATCTGGATCTAATAGTTCAGGCTCCGGATGGCCAATTGTATTATGGGAATGATTTTACGGCCAGCGGTTCGACTGACAACCTTAATAACGTGGAGAAGGTGTCGATCTCCAATCCCAAAACAGGCGAATACATCATTAGAGTCAGGGCGGGCAGGTTAGGGGTCCCGGGGGGGCAAAATTTTGCCCTGGTCTTTGGACAATGCCTGCAGACCGGAATAGTCAGTGAGGTTCGGGGCGATATTTTGTTGCTGCAGGATGGGGGCCGAATTGATCTGTTGCAGACGACCCTGCACAATGTTGTTGATGGAGTAGTTGCCAACAGCTCTCAAAAAGTGCAGGTAGGCAGTAATGTATACAGAGGTCCCGATATGGTTTATGTTACCGGTAAAACCTGGCACACTGGCGGGATCCAGGGTCTTTCCATACCTACTGGTGAACTTCTGCTGGAGATGAATACTTCAGCCCGCGAAGGCGGTTATCTCCTGGACCCGCAAGCATCTAATCATACTGGCACTGTAACCGTAAATAGTCAGATAGTCGCCGGGATAGATGCTATACCCTCCGGGGCGGAATTATGGGCGGATGTCAATCCGGTCCGACAGACCCTATGGAAACTGGAAGCCAGCAATCGTGAGGTTTCTGGTTTTATCGGCCGAGTAAACAGTGAGCGGAGAGAAATAACCTTGCTCAACCAGGACCGGGTTTATCCCGTGGCGGCCTGGGCAGCCCTTTCCTATCGAGATAAATTATTGGACTGCAGTCTGCAGGATTCATCTTATGGAACAGCTGAGACCAGCAATTGGGAACAGATCATGCCAGGAACCAAAGTGGTTATGCAGATATCACCACACAGCGGTTCAATACAGTCGCTGCTCTTGGAGCGGCAGCTGGCCGTCGGACGATTGGCTTCGATAGACAAGGAAGGGGACAGTATTACCCTCGATACAGGCAGGAGTTATCATCTGATCGAGGGCACCCAGATTTATCGGGACGGCCAATTGGTTGCCCACCGGGATTTGATGGTTGGTGACCATCTGCGGGTTCAATTATTGCCCGCTACCAA
>JAAZOA010000335.1 GCA_012798055.1 Syntrophomonadaceae bacterium
TTTATTCGCTATTTCTACTTTATCTTCAATTGTGGGTTGGTTTTTTTTACAAGATCCTTAAGGATGGCGATTTCAAGGTCTTTTTCGCCCAGCAACTTTTTGAGTTTCTCATTTTCAGATTCAAGTGCTTTTGCACTTTGGCTATGTGATCCATTCGCATAACCAAGGCTATAACCTATTTTGCTTGGATTCCTATGTTCTCTAACCCAACGGTTGACCATGTTTGCAGATAGATCATGCTTCCGGGCAACAATGGCAGCATTGCCGACTTCCAGAGATTGCTTAACATTTTGGTCTTTAAATTCTTGCGTGTACCTTTTACGTTGCACTTTTGCCCCCTCCTGTTTTAAAAGGTACCAGATTAAGTTCCTTTGTCCAACTCGGTTGGGGGGCTAATTAGCAAAATACTTTTAGATTGGTAAAATAAACCCTACTGCAACCCTACTGCAACTTTCTGAGAAAAATAACAAATTGCCAGAAAAAGAAAGGGCCCGCCAACCTAGGCGGGTTCTTTGTTTTATATGGTGGGCCATGAAGGACTTGAACCTTCAACCTTGTGATTAAGAGTCACCTGCTCTGCCAATTGAGCTAATGGCCCAGGAGCGTCTCGTCTGCAACAATTAAGATTATACCGCCCTGCTATCCATAAATCAAGAAGCCGGTAGGATAAATTTGCGCTGTTGTGCTATTGTATGCATATAAATGTCGATGGCACATGCGAGCTGGCCGGATTACAGGGTCGCCGAGCCAGGATTCCGGGAGGGATAGGATGAAGAGCGTGCATATTAACAATGGGCGCGGTGAGGAATTGGCGGGTTTGGTATTTGAGCCTGCTGCGGAAGGCGGATATACGGTGGTTATATGCCACGGCTTCCGGGGCGGGAAGGAGAATGGCGGCAAGCTGTTCAGGTGGGCTGAGAGGCTGCAGGGATTGGGCCTGGGTGTCGCGGCCTTCGATTTCAGCGGCAGCGGCTCCAGCCAGGGTGAATATGAAAACATAACCCTGAGCCGCCAGGCTGAGGATCTCAAAGCTATAATCGATTATGCGGACCGGGAATTCCACCGTCCCATAATCCTGCTGGGGCGGAGTTTCGGCGGTAGCACGGTCCTGGCGGGAGGTTCCGGGGATGAGCGGGTGGCCGGGTATGTGCTGTGGTCGGTGCCGGCCTTTTTGGAGAAGATCTTTGCCGTGATGCTGGGCCCCCTGTATGAGGATTTGGCCGCGGGCCGGACGGTGACCGTACACGATGAGGCCGGGAGCTACCGGCTTGGTCCGGGTCTGGTTCGCGATTTCGCGGGGCATGACGTGGCCAGATATGCGGCTCAGATAGGGGAGCGGCCGGTGCTGATCATCAACGCCCGGGATGACGAGCTGGTATCCCCGGAAAATCCTCTCTATTTGCATGAGAAGCTGCAAAACTGCACATTGTACATGGTGGAGGAGGCCGGTCACCGTTTCCTGGAGAAGGCCTGGCGCAGAGAAGACCTGACTATAGATTGGCTGCAGAGGAATTTTGTCGGCCAGCCTATTTAGGTTACAGATTCAAATTTTTGGCAAATACATTGAGGGAGGCCCAGCCGGGAACCCGGATGCGGGGTAGCAGGTAACCGTTATCGCTGTGGGAGGCTCCACGGGGAACCACGGTGACCGCAGAGGTATAACCTGCTGACTCAACCAACTGGGCGATCTGCTGGTTGCATTGCCCGCTGGGATAGCAGAATGATTTGACTGTGACCCCTAATTTGGCTTCCAGAGCTTCCTTGGAACCTGAGATCTCCCGGGTCAGCCGGTCGGGGGGACAAGTCAGCAGGGACGGATGATACATGGTATGGCTGCCGATCTCGATGCCGTTCTCCTGCAGGGTGATTATCTGCTGCCAGTTCAGGTAATTGGGGTTGCTGTCGGCAAATCCAGGGCAGACGTATACGGTAGCCGGAAAACCGAATTCCTGCAGGATCGGCCAGGCTTTGGTATAAAATGATACATAGCCGTCATCGAAGGTTATGACCACGGTTTTGGCGGGGATTTGATTCTGGGCCAGCATTTCCTGGGCTTGGGCCATGGTGACCGGCTGGTAGCCGCTGTCGCGCAGGAAAGTCAGCTGAGCCCGGAAATTGGATTCGGGCAGGTAGAGGCTGTTGGGCCCGGTCCCCAATTCGTGATACATGAGGATGGGCAGTTTCGCCACCAGGGGGCGGGGATCGACCGGCGGGGGAGCAGGAGCAGCCGGCACTTCATCTCCCATAGTAGTCTCCAGGAGACGATTATGTATAGCCCCCACGGTCTGAGGTTCAAGCAAGGTAGAAGCCAGGATGCTGGAATAATATTTGCCCAGGAAGAGCAGGCAGACTACAGCTGTTATGATGATCAGACCCAAGGTCATATGCTGCTGCCGCTTGCTCAAATCCCTTCATTCCTTCCTGCTGATGGTGAGTGAGACATAGTCTTCCGGTGGAAGCAGTTTGTAAGCAGATGCTCAATAAATAAATGGTACGCCCGAGAGGAATCGAACCTCCGCACCCGGCTCCGGAGGCCGGTGCTCTATCCACTGAGCTACGGGCGCACATCGCTAACTGATTATAGCAGAATATCGGGGGCAGGTCAAAGCCAAAGCCCAGTGCCGGGATTCGCCGAACTTTAAGCCCGCATTCAGTATGGTTTCAGGAAATAAACGGATAATTACCTCTAGAATGTTGGGGAGAAATTGATGTGATGGAGTGATAGATGGTTATGTCAGATACCAACGAAAAATCGACCCCAGATGAGCATATCCTGATAAATGAAGAAGACTTGGAGCCCATGCCCGGGCATGCGCCGCTGGATGTGGACCACGTCCGCAGAGTGATAGGCGCCAAGCGCATCCAGGGGATGTCCACCCCGAAAAAAATCGCCTGGGCTTTGGTTTTGGTCCTGGCCCTGGCCGCTTCCGCTTACGGGGTCTATAAATGGAGGAGCGGGTCCGCTGAAGTCACATATTCCACCGCCACCGTGGGCAAGGGGACGGTAACCTATGCCATCGAGGCTACCGGTACCCTGGAAGCAGTGCGGGAATCGGACCTGGGCTTCAAGAGCGATGATGCCATAATCGCCATCAATGTGCAGCCGGGTGACCATGTGACCGCAGGCCAGCTCCTGGCGGAACAGGACCCCGCCACTTACAAAACGGCCCTGCAGCAGGCCCAGAATACGGTCCACAAGGACCAGATCAGCCTGAAGACTGCCAATCTCAGCTATCAGACCAACCTTAAGAACTTCAATCAGCAGAAGCAGCTCTTCGATGCCGGGGCTATCTCCCAGAGCGAGCTGGATGACGCCCAGGATGCCCTGACCAGGAGTGAATGGGAAGTGGAAGTGGCCAATGTCAACCTGGCCAATGACCGCATCAAACTGGCCCAAGCCGAGCGGGACCTGGCTGGAGCCGCCATCCTGGCACCTTTCGACGGTATCGTAGGGGCGGTAAACGGACAGGTTGGCCAGCTGAGCGGGATAAACACCTCCTCCAGCACGTTGCTCACGGTGATGAGTGATGAGCTGCAGCTGAGCACCCTGGTCAATGAGGCCGATATTGGCAAGATACAGGTGGGGCAGGCGGCGGAATTCACCAGCTCGTCTTTCGCGAATATAACCTTCCGGGGCAAAGTGGAGAGAATTACCCCCCAGGCGCAAACCGTCAGCAGTGTCCAGTATTACCCGGTGCTGATCTCGGTGGAGGACCCGGAGGGGGTCCTGCTGTCGGGCATGTCGGTCTCGGCCAACATAATCATGGCCAGGCAGGAGAATGTATTGACCGTGCCGATGATGGCGGTCAGTTATGCCACCACTTACCTGCGTAACAATCCCAGCCTGGCTCCCAGCAGCGGAGGCAAGGCGGTGGTGGTAATGGAAAACGGCCAGCCGGTAGTCAAAGCGGTAACCCTGGGTATAAATGACGGGTCCAACTATGTGGTCACTGGTGGGCTGAATGAAGGTGAAGCGGTGATTGTGGGCGCCAACCAGGCCAGCACCAGCGGGACCACAACCTCCACCACTAACAGGAATTCCACCAACCGCAACCAGGGCGGCGGAGTGGGCGGGCCGCCGATGGGCGGATTCTGAGCGCAGCTGCGGGCGGGGAAGATATATGGCGGATAAATTAATCACCTTGAAAAA
>JAAZOA010000336.1 GCA_012798055.1 Syntrophomonadaceae bacterium
CAACCGCCAGCAAGAGACCAATCTCCCGGGAGTTTACGCAGCTGGTGACTGCACCGGGGCGCCTTATCAAGTAGCCAAATCGGTGGGTGAAGGACAGGTGGCGGGTTTGAATGCCAGCAGATATGTTTCCCGCCTGAAATAAGGAGTATATGGTAGAACCATTTCAAAAAGGTGCTTGCCAAAATCATGTAAGCAATTTATACTGCAAAAAACATAGCTAAATGAGTTGGGTGCCCGTCAAGGGGTAAAAGGGAATCAGGTGCGAAACCTGAACGGACCCGCCACTGTATCCGACGAGTCTGAACCGAGATAGTCACTGGGGAAACCTGGGAAGGCTGGTTCGCAAGGCGTTTGAGTCGGGAGTCAGAAAACCTGCCCGGTTCATTGCAGCGATGAGGATGATGGAAAAATTCTCAAGCATCATGGCTTGAGAATTTTTTTTGTCGCTGTCACGCTAACATTTTATGGGGGGTATTGGAGATGGAACTATATCGGAAGACTCTTGCTGGTATTGGGGAAGTGGACTACAAGGCCGGAGAGGCGGCCCAGCTCAGAATCGACAACTTGACCAAACCCCTGGGGGCTTTGGGAGTATTGGAGAAAATCGGAGTACAGCTGGCGTGTATCCAGGGCAATCCCATGCCGACTTTGGGCAAAAAAGTTGTCATGACCATGGCGGGTGACCATGGAGTGGTAGATGAAGGGGTAAGCGCCTATCCCCAAGAAGTCACCCCCCAGATGGTGATGAATTTTCTCAACCAGGGCGCAGCCATCAACGTGCTGTCCAACCACGCGGGGGCCAAGGTAGTGGTGACCGACGTGGGGATAGTGGGTGAACCAATCATCCACCCCGAGCTGAACATGTGCAAAGTCCGGCCTGGTACCCGGAATATGGCTAAAGAAGCAGCCATGACAGAGGATGAGGCTATTGAAGCCATGGAGATAGGCATCCGGCTGGTAAACAAGGAGATCGATGAGGGAGCGACCCTGGTGGCCACCGGTGAGATGGGCATCGGTAATACCACTCCCAGCAGCGCTATACTGGCATGCTTCGGGGGCGGGGATATAGCTGCGATCACCGGCAGAGGCACAGGACTGGATGACCGGGGCCTCGGCATCAAACACCAGGTGATAAAACAGGCCCTCCATATAAACCAGCCCGATGCCGGAAATCCCCTGGATGTACTCAGTAAAGTGGGCGGATTGGAGATTGCAGCCCTGACCGGAGTCATTCTGGGGGCAGCGGCCCGCAGGACCCCGGTGGTACTGGATGGTTTCATTTCCACGGCGGCTGGTCTGACCGCCTATAAGATGAATCCCTTGGTCAGGCAGTATATGTTGGCATCCCATCTCTCCCAGGAACCCGGACACCGGGCCATGCTGGATATGATGGATCTCCAGCCCATGTTGACCCTGGATCTGCGCCTGGGGGAAGGAACAGGCGCGGTATTGGCTTTTAACCTGATCGAGGCAGCGGTAAAAATCATGCATGAAATGGCTACTTTTGCTGAAGCTGGAGTTTCCAACAGGGAATAAAAGGGGAGACCATACGGGGAGGCGGAGCCGATAAGGCTTGGAATTCGTTGCCATTATGCAACGGGCCGAGAATTTGTGCAACAGTCCTGGGAGCCATAACCGCCAGTTAAGTGGAAATTGCGACGAAAAAGTAATAAAATATTATAGATGACGTTGCATTGGCGCAACGCATGTATTTTTTGGAAACTTTCGGATATAATGCTTAATAACAGCCATGTTTGTTTTGTAGGCGTCTTGAGGTTCACTCAACAATTTGGCATATTATTTGCTGTGAAAATGTACTAAATACTGAATAATTGTCAGAAGCCAGGTGCCCGTTTAAGGGTGAAAAGGGAATCGGGTTCAAAGCCTGAGCGGTCCCGCCACTGTAGCCAGATACAATCCATATCATAGCCACTGAGAAATCGGGAAGGGATATGGGGAGGATGACCTGGGAGCCAGTAAACCTGCCTGAGCTTTGCGAACCGACCCCTCGAGGAAGCTGCGGTCATTCGTCGCCCACCATTGTAAGTGCGGGATGGGGCTTCTACCTTTTGGGTCGGAAGCCCTTTTTATGCTGCTTAGAGGACATTATGAATGTGGGCTTGGCAAGACTGGAGCTGTATGGGAGGATGGATTGAGATGCATTTGCCCCGAGTAATAATAGCGGGAGTACATACGGGAGCCGGCAAAACTACCTTGACCCTGGGGATCCTGGCGGCGCTTAAGGCGCGGGGGATCAGAGTTCAGCCCTTCAAAGTGGGACCGGATTATATCGATCCGGGTCTGCATTTCCATGCTGCGGGCATAAAGTCACACAACCTGGACAGCTGGATGGGATCGGAAGAGGTGGTCAAAAATGTGTTTACCAAGA
>JAAZOA010000337.1 GCA_012798055.1 Syntrophomonadaceae bacterium
TAAAGGAGCGGGGAGTGGCCAAGGTCATCACCACAACCCCGGATATGGGGGGGAGATCCTTCGGCACCAATGTCATCGAAGCCCTGATGGTGAGCATCATGGGCAAACCACTGGAAGCGATCACCCCGGATGACTACTATGCTATGCTGCAGCAGCTGAACCTCAAACCCGGAGTAATCGACCTCAACACCTGGACCCCCTGAGAATACTAGAGGTGGAATATTAAGATTGCGGCGCCATAAGCAGGAAAAAAAGAGTCCCGTGGCGAAGAAGACATACTTGATAAGAGTGAAACCCACACCAGCGGGGGCCCCCTGTCTTGACAAGGATTTTGGAGGCCTCTATAATTTATTGCATTGACCGATAAGAGTTTACTGTGGAGCTGCCTGCTGACCGCTGCCGGCCAGGGAAGGCAGCCTTGTAGCATAGCAGAGGATTTAATGTTAGGAGCGATAAGATGGCGGAGAACTTCAACAATCACGACAGGGAAATCATCTTAACTAAAGAGGGTTTGCAGAAGCTCGAATCAGAGCTGGAGACGCTGAAGTCGGTGCGCCGTGAAGAAGTAGCCGAGCGCATCAAACAGGCCATCGCCTTTGGTGATATCTCGGAAAACTCGGAATACGAGGATGCCAAGAACGAACAGGCCTTCATCGAGGGGCGGATCCTGACCCTGGAAAAAACCCTGAAGAAAGCCCGCCTGATGGAAGACGACGAGATCCGCACCGATGTGGTATCATTGGGGTCCAAAGTGAAGCTGAAAGAGATGAAATCGGGCCGGGAAGTGGTAGTAACCCTGGTGTCATCGGCGGAATCCAAACTGAAGGACGGGAAAATATCGGATGAATCACCGGTGGGCCGGGCGATCATGGGCAAGTCGGTCAAGGCGGTGGTCCCGGTAGAGGCGCCAGCCGGCACCATCAAGTACAAGATCCTCAAGGTGGAAAAATAGCAGCCAAATTGATATATAAGGAAGCGTTCTAATGTCAGAGCAAGAATTGACCACCAGCGAACTCAAGCAGGTGCGCTTGGACAAACTGAGCGAACTGCGGGAGTCAGGCATCGATCCCTTCGGCAGCCGCTTCGAAAGGGACTGCCAGGCCGGCATCATCCACGCCGATTTCGACAATCTCGAAGGGACGACGGTCAAGATAGCCGGCCGGATCATGTCCAAACGCCGCCACGGCAAGGCCGGATTTGCCAATCTGCAGGACCTGTCCGGTGACATCCAGCTCTATTTCCGCAAGGACGACCTGGCAGAAGGCCAGTATGAGCTGTTCAAGAAACTCGACCTGGGCGATATCCTGGGGGTGGAAGGGACAGTATTTCGCACCCAGAAGGGCGAGATATCGGTCCATGTCCATGACTTCGCCTTTTTGAGCAAATCCCTGAACCCCCTGCCCGAGAAATGGCACGGCCTGAAAGACGTGGAACTCAGGTATCGCCAGCGTTATGTGGATCTGATCGTAAACCCCTCGGTGCGCCAGGTTTTCATCAAGCGCAGCCAGATCATCAAGGAGCTGCGCAACTATCTGGATGAGCGGGGCTTCCTGGAAGTGGAGACCCCCATGATGCAGCCCATCCCCGGCGGGGCCACGGCGCGTCCTTTCATCACCCATCATAACGCCCTGGATATGAAACTATATTTGCGGGTAGCCCCCGAGCTGTACCTGAAGCGGCTGCTGGTGGGCGGGCTGGAAAAGGTTTACGAGATCAACCGCAATTTCCGCAATGAAGGTATTTCCACCAAGCATAACCCGGAATTCACCATGCTCGAACTCTATCATGCCTTCGCGGACTTCCAGGTCATGATGGACCTGACCGAAGACCTTATCTCCAGTGTGGCCCTGAAGGTGAACGGTTCCATGCAGGCTGAGTTCGAAGGGCGACTGCTGGATTTCGCACCGCCCTGGCCGCGGGTGACCATGCTGGATGCCATTGCCGAACATACCGGCGTGGACTTCAGGACCATCAAGAGCGACCAGGCAGCCCGCAAGGCAGCCGAAGGGCTGGGCCTGGAGGTCAATCCCGAGGGCAGCAGGGGCGACATAATAAATGACGTTTTCGAAGAATTCGTGGAAGACAAGCTCATCCAGCCCACCTTCATCTATGGCCACCCGGTGGAAGTATCCCCCCTGGCCAAACGCAACAGCGATGACCCCCAGTTCACCGACCGCTTTGAGCTCTTCATCATGCAGCGCGAGATCGCCAATGCCTTCTCGGAACTGAACGACCCCCTGGACCAGCGCCAGCGCTTCCTCAAACAGGTGGAGCGCCGCGAAGGCGGGGATCCGGAAGCCCATATGATGGACGAGGATTATTTGAATGCCCTGGAATACGGGATGCCCCCGGCCGGCGGGCTGGGTATAGGCATCGACCGCCTGGTCATGCTGATGACCAATTCCCCTTCCATCCGGGATGTCATCCTGTTCCCCACCCTGCGCAAGCGCGACTAGTTGCATACCACCGGGCAGCAAACATAATAGCAGTATAAAA
>JAAZOA010000338.1 GCA_012798055.1 Syntrophomonadaceae bacterium
CCGAGTCTAGGCGTCGATGCTGGTGACTACTCCGGAACCAACGGTTCTGCCGCCCTCGCGGATCGCGAAGCGGAGCCCTTCCTCTATCGCTATCGGGGTGATCAGGGTGATCGCCATCTGGATGTTGTCTCCCGGCATTACCATCTCTACTCCTTCCGGCAGCTGGATCACTCCAGTCACGTCCGTGGTCCGGAAGTAAAACTGCGGGCGATACCCGCTGAAGAACGGGGTGTGTCTTCCTCCTTCTTCTTTGGACAGCACGTACACCTCGGCGTGGAACTGCGTCAATGGCTTGATGCTGTTCGGCTTCGCCAATACCATGCCTCTCTCTACGTCTTTTCTATCCAGTCCCCTCAGCAGGGTACCGATGTTGTCTCCGGCCTGGGCATAGTCCAGTAGCTTTCTGAACATCTCTACCCCGGTCACTACATGCTTCCTTATCTCTTCTCTCATCCCTACGATTTCTACTTCGTCTCCGACCTTGACCTGTCCTCTCTCCACTCTACCGGTTACCACCGTACCACGACCGGTTATCGTGAATACGTCTTCGATCGGCATCAGGAATGGTTTGTCAGTGGCTCTCTCCGGCTCCGGAATGTAGCTGTCTACTGCATCCATCAGCTGCCAGATCCTGCCGCACCATTCGCAGTCTCTAGATCCGCATCCGCAGGCCAATGCCTTGGTGGCCGATCCCATTACTACAGGAATGTCATCCCCGGGGAATTCATAGAAGCTCAGCAGCTCCCTGATCTCCATCTCTACCAGTTCCAGCAGTTCCTCATCGTCCACCAGGTCGATCTTGTTCATGAAAACCACCATGTAATGTACCCCTACCTGCCGGGACAGCAGTATGTGCTCCCTCGTCTGCGGCATGGGTCCGTCTGCGGCCGATACCACCAGGATCGATCCGTCCATCTGGGCTGCTCCGGTTATCATGTTCTTGATGTAGTCCGCATGCCCCGGGCAGTCAACGTGGGCATAATGCCTCTTTTCTGTCTCATATTCCACGTGCGCCGTATTGATCGTGATCCCTCTCTCTCTCTCTTCCGGCGCCTTATCGATAGCATCATAGCTCGTCGCCACTGCTCCGCCCACTTTCGACAGTACCAGCGTTATCGCCGCAGTCAAGCTCGTCTTACCATGATCGATGTGTCCTATCGTCCCTATGTTTATGTGCGGTTTGGTCCTCTCGTATTTCGCCTTTGCCATCTTTCCTTCACCTTTCCTTTCTTAAGCTTGCATGGATTATCGTTTTACTGGTGCACCGTATCTTTTGCCTATAATTTCTTTGCTCTTGGACTCAGGTACTTCTGCGTAGTTCCGGATTTCCAGCGAGAAAGTCGCCCGGCCCTGACTGCTTGAGCGCAGCTGGGTCGCATATCCGAATGTCTCCGCCAGGGGCACTGTCCCCTTAATGATCCGGCTGTCACGATTTTCCTCAAAACCCAACACCCGGCCCCGGCGGGAGTTGAGGTCTGCGATTACGTCCCCCACATACTCTTCGGGGGAAACGATATCTATATTCATTATCGGTTCCAGAAGAACCGCTTGGGCTTTGTTCAGTGCATCCTTGAGCGCCATGTTGGCAGCTACTTTGAATGCCTGCTCGGATGAGTCTACCTCATGGTATGAACCGCCCAAAATCTGGATCTCTATATCATCAACAGGGTATCCAGCCAGTATACCGGCCTGCAGGGCTTCCTTGACGCCTATTTCGACTGCCACTATGAATTCTTTGGGGATGAGTCCAGGCGGAACCTGGTCCACCACTTTGCGGCCCTGCCCCTCGGGCAGGGGTTTGACCGCTATTATCACATGGGCGAATTGCCCATGCCCCCCGGTCTGTCTTTCAAACCTGGCTTCAGTTCTTGCTGGAACACTGATGGTTTCCTTGTAGGACACCTGGGGCTTGCCTACATTGGCATTTACTTTGAATTCCCGCAAGAGCCGGTCGATGATTATTTCCAAGTGAAGCTCTCCCATGCCGGAGATGATGGTTTGACCGGTCTCTTTATCATATCTGGTGCGAAAGGTCGGATCTTCCTCCGCCAGACGCCGCAGGCTTTCTCCGATGCGGTCTTGATCAGCCTTGGTCTTGGGTTCTATGGCTACGTCAATGACCGGTTCAGGGAAATCCATGGATTCTAGAATGATGAGCCGATCGGCTGAGCACAGAGTCTCGCCGGTTACTGTATCCTTCAGTCCAACACCGGCCAGTATTTCTCCCGCTCCAGCTTCCTCCACCTCTTCCCGGTGATTGGCATGCATCTTAAGTATCTTGGTCAAGCGCTCTTTCCTGTCCTTGACGCTGTTGACCACCTGCGCCCCCACCTTGATCTTGCCGGCGTATATCCTGAAATAGGTCAATTTGCCTACATAGGGATCGACCGCGATCTTGAAAGCCAGGGCACAGAAGGGAGCGCTCAAATCTGCGGGGATGAGGACTTCCTGCCCGGTGGCTACGTCCAATCCCTTCATAGGAGGGATGTCCAATGGGGAGGGCAGGTAATCTACAACTGCATCCAGCAGCATCTGCACGCCCTTGTTCTTGAAAGAAGAACCGCACAATACTGGTACCAGCTGGTTGGCAATAGTTTGCTTTCTCAAAGAACGGTTTATCTCCTCAGCGGAGATGGGTTCTGCTTCCAGGTATTTCTCCATAATCTGGTCATCATTTTCGGCTAACTTCTCCAACAGCCTTTCCCGGCTGGCGGCAGCTTCTGTGAGTTCGCTCCCGGTCAATTCCCGGGTCTGGAAAGTCTCTCCCGCGGCATCCTCGAAGACATATGCCTGCAGCTTCACGATATCGATTACTCCGGAGAAGGTGTCCTCTACTCCCAGGGGGATCTGGATGGCCACCGCATTGCTGCCGAGATTTTTGTTGATCATGTCCACGGCGCGGTTGAAATCGGCCCCGATGCGGTCCATCTTGTTGATATAAGCGATGCGCGGAACTTCATATCTGTCCGCCTGCCGCCATACCGTTTCGGACTGGGGCTGGACTCCTGCCACTGCATCGAATATGGCAATGGCTCCGTCCAGTATCCTGAGCGACCGCTCCACCTCAGCTGTAAAGTCCACATGCCCGGGTGTGTCGATAATGTTAATAGCACAATCACGCCAAAAACAAGCAGTAGCCGCCGAGGTTATAGTGATGCCTCTCTCCTGCTCCTGAGTCATCCAATCCATAGTGGCAGTACCTTTGTCGACCTCGCCCATCCTATGAACCCGGCCGGTGTAGAACAATATTCTTTCAGTGGTGGTGGTCTTCCCAGCGTCAATATGGGCCA
>JAAZOA010000339.1 GCA_012798055.1 Syntrophomonadaceae bacterium
CACAGGCAGCTGCAGCTGTCAATTCTGCTTATGCCAACCTCAAAAACATAGAAGTGCAACTGGGCAACACCACCATTAAAAGCCCGATCGAGGGCATATTAACCACCCAGACAATAAATCCCGGCCAGGTTGTTCCCGCTAATACCACCTTACTTACGCTGGTGGATACATCAAGCCTCAGATTCAAGACGACCATAAGCCAGGACAGTGTGAACCAGTTAACCCCAGGCCAGGCACTGAGCATTTACGTAGACAGCTATCCCGGACGCACCTTTGCGGGTACGGTCTCCTCGGTAGGGCCTATAGCTGTCAGCACTGGCGAGGTATTTCCTGTGGAGATAACGGTGAGCAACGATAGCAGCTTGATGGCAGGAATGTCAGCGCGTTCGACCTTGATCATTAAATCCCAGGGGGTTGCTGTACCCCTGGCAGCCGTGCAGCAGGAAAATGGGCAGAACTTCGTCTTTGTGGCCGATGACGCTCAAGTTAAGCGCCGGCTGGTAAGGACCGGTTTCGGAAACGATACCGAAATTATTGTCCTGGAAGGCCTGAGTGAAGGCGAAGAAGTGGTTACGACCAGTCTCAATATCCTTGCTGATGGGATGCAGGTCAAGATCCAATAAAATCATAAGCCATCGACTTCGACAGGAGATAATCGTTAATGCTCCGTTTGCTGAGATATTTACAACCATACAGCTGGATGCTGTTAGGGGTGGTTTTGTGCCTTTTCGCCCAGTCCCTGGCCGAATTGGCCCTGCCCACCCTTATGGCAGATGTGGTCAACAATGGCATGCTCCGGGGGGATACGGGCTATATTACCAAATATGGCAGCTATATGCTGGCGGTAGCAATGGCCAGCGGAATCTTCTCCATTACTGCGAACTATATATCGGCAATGGTAGGCATGGGCTTCGGCCGCGACCTGCGCCATAAGACTTTCACCAGGGTAGAAAGCTATTCCCTGCGCGAATTCGAAAAAATCGGGGCCGCGTCCCTAATCACCCGCACCACCAATGACATAACCCAGATCCAGATGCTCATAGTGATGGGCCTGCGCTTCCTGGTGTATTCACCGATCATGTGTATCGGCGGAGTAATTATGGCTTATTCCAAGGACCACAAGCTGACCCTGGTTCTGGCGGTAGCGTTGCCCTTGATGCTTTTTTTGATTGGCGGAGTTGCTTCTATAATTGTACCGCTGTTTAAAACCCTGCAGCTAAAACTGGACAAGGTGAACCTGGTCCTCAGGGAAAACCTGACCGGGATACGCGTAATCAGGGCCTTCAATCGCCTAATCCATGAAAGCGAGAGATTCCGGGCAGCCAACCTTGACCTCACCGAAACGGCCATCAAGGTCAATAAGATTATGGCTGGCATGCAGCCGATAATGATGCTAATGCTAAATTTCACCTCCATTGCGATCATCTGGTTCGGGGGGATCCGCGTAAGCCAGAATAATATGCAGCTGGGTGACATGATGGCTTTCATCCAGTACGCCATGACCGTTATGTTCTCCATAATCATGGTTACTATCATGTTTTTCATGATTCCGCGGGCCGAAGCTTCAGCAGTCAGGGTCAACGAAGTCCTGGATATGCCGCCCGATATCAATGACCCGGCAGACCCTAAGATTCCTGCCCAGAAGGGCAGGGTCGAGTTTCGGGAGGTGGTTTTTGCCTATCCGGGTGCGGAAGAGCCGGTTTTGTGCAATATCACCTTTGCCATCCAGCCAGGGGAAGTAACCGCTATTATCGGTGGAACCGGTTCAGGCAAATCGACACTCATCAACCTCATACCCCGTTTCTATGATGTGGTCAGCGGCGCCGTGTTGGTGGACGGGGTGGATGTCAGGGAGATGAGTCAGCAAGTCCTGCGTTCCAAATTGGGTTTTGTACCTCAAACACCGGTGATCTTCAGCGGTACGATAGCGACCAATATACGTTACGGCAAAAATGATGCCAGTGATGAGGAGATCCGCAAAGCAGCTGAAGTGGCCCAGGCTATGGAGTTTATTGCTTCCATGCCCGAGGGCTTCAATGCGCCGGTAGCCCAGGGGGGCACCAATCTATCAGGGGGCCAGAAACAACGACTGTCTGTAGCCCGGGCTTTGGTCAGGGAGGCAGAAATCTACATCCTCGATGACAGCTTTTCCGCCCTGGATTTTAAAACCGATGCCAATTTGCGGGCAGCGCTTAAAAAAGAGCTGTCTCATGCCAGTGTGATAATAGTCGCCCAAAGGGTAGCCACGGTAATGGATGCTGACCGGATAATGGTGCTGGACCAGGGGCGAATCGTGGGTATGGGCACCCACCGGGAGCTTTTAAATACTTGTAAAGTCTACCGGGAGATAGTCCTGTCCCAGTTGTCGGAAGAGGAGATAGCATGAGCAAAGGGCCGCCCCAACCCACACCCCGGCACGGACCACCTGGTCCCGGTGGTGGACGTGGATTCGGACAGATAATTGATAAAGCCCAGGATTTCAAGGGCACCATGAAACGCCTGATCGAGTATCTGCGTCCTGAACAGACACGGTTCATGATAATTTTCATATTGGCGATAGCCAGTACGGTTTTCTCGATCCTGGGCCCCAAAATCATGGGTAAAGCCACGACCAAGTTGGGAGAAGGGGTTCTGGCCAGGTATGCCTACTATATGCAGTTGAACAGCGCTATAGAAAATCATATGCCCGCGGCTTATATCAATAGATTGAGGCATCAGCCCATCCCTGGATTCGATTTCGCTTATATCGGCAAGATACTGCTCTTGATGATCGGGCTCTACTTGTTGAGCGCCCTGCTGCTGTATATAATGGCCTATATCATGGCCAGTGTAAGCCAGACAACCGTCTATCGGATGCGTAATGATGTTAAAGAGAAGTTGGACCGGCTCCCCTTGAAATATTTCGATCAGCGAACATATGGGGAAATACTTAGCAGGGTCACCAATGACATGGATAATATCGCCAACACTTTACAGCAGAGTCTGACTCAGTTGGTCACTTCCGCGGTGACTCTGGTGGGCATACTCATCATGATGCTCACCATTAGCCCGCTGATGACTTTGATCGCCTTGTTTACGCTGCCGGCCAGCGGGGTGATAACCGCAATCATCGCCCAGTATTCACAGAAATATTTTGCAGCCCAGCAGAAAAACCTGGGGGAGCTCAATGGACATGTGGAAGAAATGTACGGTGGGCACCGAGTGGTGAAGGTTTTCGGGCATGAAAGAGAATCGATCGCTAAATTCCAGACCATAAATACGGAATTGTACAAGGTAGGATGGAAAGCCCAGTTTGTTTCGGGGGTAATCTTCCCAGCCATGAACTTCGTAAACAATATCGGGTACGTACTGGTGTGTATAGTCGGCGGACTCCTGGTGGCTAAAAGATCTATTGAGATAGGAGATATCCAGGCTTTTATCACCTATATGCGGCAATTTACCCAGCCGATCATCCAGGTGGCCAACATTACCAATGTTCTGCAGTCAACAGTTGCTTCAGCGGAGCGGGTATTTGAAATCCTGGATGAACCCGAGGAGATACCTGACAAGGAACCTGCCACCGTCATCGACTTCCCCAGGGGAAATGTGAGATTTGAGCATGTTAGATTTTATTACCAGGAAGACAAGCCGCTTATCGATGACCTCAGCATAGATGTTAAAGCGGGCCAGACAATCGCTATTGTTGGACCTACCGGTGCCGGTAAGACTACCTTGGTCAACCTGATCATGCGTTTCTACGATGTGGTAAGCGGCAGTATTACCATCGACGGAGTCGATATAAGGGACATGAAACGCGGTGACCTAAGGGCTATGTTTGGGATGGTCCTGCAGGATACCTGGCTATTCAATGGCACAATAAGAGAAAACATTGCCTATGGGAGGGAAAATGCCACCAGGGATGAAGTATGCGCAGCGGCCCAGGCAGCCCACGCTCATCATTTCATCCAGACCCTGCCTGAGGGTTACGATACGGTGCTCAACGAAGAAGCCTCCAATATATCCCAGGGTCAAAAACAGCTCTTGACTATCGCCAGGGCCTTTCTGGCTGATCCTGCTATACTTATCCTCGACGAAGCCACCAGCAATGTCGATACGCGCACCGAGGTACTGATACAGGATGCCATGGCTAGCCTCATGCAAGAAAGGACCAGCTTTGTGATTGCCCATCGCCTCTCGACAATACGCCATGCCGACTTGATTTTAGTCATGAACCAGGGCGCGATAATAGAGCAGGGGACTCACCCGGAACTGCTGGCCCGGGGCGGATTTTATGCTGATCTCTATAACAGCCAGTTCACGGGAAGACAGTTGGATGATAATATTGTATCGTGAGCATAGTAGAATATTGAATAAAGGACAGGGGGAGTCAGCACATGACCCATTTAAAACCCCACTCCAAATTTGTAGATATAATCACCAAACTTATGATCGCCGGTGGGCTAGCTATCATCGTGTGGATCCTATGGCCGTTTGCAGGTCCTGGCGCTCAAAATCCCATCCCTCCTGTTAATCCCCCAGTTAAGGAATATGTCCAGCCTCACGAGCCTCCCATGGCAGTAGGTGTGCCGGTGCGCATACAGATACCTGCCATCGGTGTGGATGCCGCAGTTCAGCCGGTTGGATTGACTGGCGAAGGGGCGATGGGGGTTCCTGACAATCTGAGTGATGTCTCCTGGTACCAGAAGGGAGTAAAACCTGGCGAAGCTGGCCAGGCAGTGATTGCAGGACATACCAGCAGTCGGGGATGGGTGCCGGCAGTTTTTGATGACCTGGACAAATTGCAGGCTGGAGATAAAATCATCATCGTTGATGAGCTGGGCAACAAGATCAGTTTTGCGGTCCGGGAAAGCCGAATCTACGAAGCCGATGCCAATCCGGCCGAAATCTATACCGGCAGCAGCCAAGCGCATCTCAACCTGATAACCTGTACCGGCAAATTCAACGTGATCACCCAGAGCTTTCCGCAGCGGCTGGTGGTTTTTTCAGATGCCCAGTTCTAGAGATCTGGAAGCATTGAGGGTGGCTTGACGAAACCGGCATTCTGTTATAGAATATTCTTTGCGTCGGGGTGTAGCTCAGTTTGGTATGAGCGCTACGTTGGGGACGTAGAGGCCGCTGGTTCAAGTCCAGTCACTCCGACCATTTTTATGTAATAAATATGAATCACCTGTTTGGACCTTGCTTTGGGAGGTCCACTATTTTTTGTAGAAATATAGTCTTCCGTTTTCCAACTGGTGAGTCAGTTCGTCCCGGTCATATAGGTAGGTTATAAGAGCTCCAGCAGTGGATAGGGAGTAAAAGTACTCTGTGAAATCAAGAACCAGCTCCTGGAGAATGCAGATCTCCTCCAGCAGTTCCTCCCTGGTATGGGGCTGAGCAAGCAGATCCCTGACTAGATCGAGATAGTAGTTGAGGTTGTCCCGGTTGATCGTTACCAGATCAACAATTTCCGCCTGGGTGTACACCTGCTCGGCATGACCGAGTACAAACCAGTCATAGTCGAGTTGGTTGATGAAATCATAGGTGTTGAGCTGGTCTTGAATGGCGAATAAAAAAGGGAACGAATATTTGCCGATGATTTCCCTGCTAAACAGGGCATCCCCCAGGAAACAGACCCGGTCCCGGGTGCCGATACCGATCTGCCCCGGCGAATGGCCAGCCAGGGGCAGAATCTCGAATTTCTCCTCGTTGATCCGGCACGGTCCTGGCTGCACGATTTCGTCTATACGTAGGGGCTGGCCTTTCAAGAAATGACGTTTCAGCTCCCTCATGGGACTGCCCCCGTACAAGTAGATAGGGAACAGCTGGCTGTTTCCCAGGTAGAGCTGTTCATCTACGCCGGCATACAACATACTGCCGGGGTAATTTTGCTGCAGGAATGCTATCCCCCCGGCATGATCGGGATGATGATGGGTGCTGAACAAATATTTGATGTTAAAATTCTGGGCCTGGATTGTCTCAGCTATTTTGCGAGCCTGCTGGTTGTTGTCGCCGCTGTCGATAAGCAGGGTGTATTTGTCTTTGAACTGGAAAAGCCCCAGGTTGGTTGGAGCCTGTATATAATAAGTATTGCCGTTGATCTTGTGGAGCTGCATGTATACCTCCGCCGATAATGCTTTATTTTCAACCACCGCAGCCTGCGATCAAAAATCGATGCCGAATTTTCGCAGGGATCCCACCAGGGACTCCCGGGAAGGCGGCGCATCCAGATTCAAAGTGATACATGCCAAGCCAGCTGCGGCCAAAGCCCGGGCTGTAAACTGTGCAGAAACCAGATCCGCCTGAGAGGTACCAGGCGAGGCTAAAATAATGCCTGCCAAGGGCTTTAATTGTGCCTGCTCTACAACCAACAGGTCCACACTGCGCTCATCAATGCGGAACTGGTATTCTTTGCGATTCTTGGTCCCCGGCGGCACGAGGAGCAGGTCGGCGAGGCGAACATGGGGGAAAATCTCGAAACGACTTCCGGACAGGATTTCTCTCAGTAAATTCCAGATGGGCAGGGCCTGGTCATCCAGCAAGGGTTCCTTTTTCCGATAGGGCATATTGTCCGCTTGTATCCACTTCTCGCTGATATCTATGAAATCACCCTGCTGGGAACGGCTTCGATTAACCTGAGCAGGTTTGGCTGCGTCCAGAAGCAACTTAATTACAACAATAACCAGTATGGCTATCAGCAGTTGCGGCATGTTTTCACTCCTCCAATCGGGTTAATGGATTATCGGCGTAGACGTTAAGGTTGTATATATGATACACGGAAAAAAACCTTTATGGTTAGGATTATTATGTCAGCGCTTTAACCTGAAGGCATTTCATTATAGAATATAAAATACTGGAAGCAACAGATCGAATAAAAGAGGGGGCTAATACGTGAGGTATTCCAGCAGCAGGGGACAGTACCCCCCGGTAAGCGCAGCGGAGGCTATTAAGATGGGACTAGCTCCGGATGGCGGACTATTCGTTCCCGACCAGATCCCGGTTTTGTCTTCCGCTGACTGGGAACTGATGACCAGTCAGAATTATCAGGAGCGGGCTGGGCACATATTGGGGCTCTTCCTGGAGGAATTTACGGCCGATGAGATACGGGATTGCGTGGAAGGGGCATACAATTCGACCAACTTCGATGATTCGCGCATCGCGCCTACGGCAGAACTGGGCAGGCAGGTTTTCGTCCTCGAGCTTTGGCACGGGCCGACCTGTGCGTTCAAGGATATGGCTTTGCAGCTATTGCCCCGCTTGTTGGTCGCGAGTGCCCGGAAAACCGGGGAACAGAGCGAAATTGTGATCCTGGTTGCCACTTCCGGAGACACCGGCAAAGCCGCCCTGGAAGGCTTCAAAGATGTTCCAGGGGTAAAAATAATCGTCTTCTATCCCCAGGACGGCGTAAGCGAAGTGCAGAAACGGCAAATGATCAGCCAATTCGGGAATAACGTTTATGTGGCTGCCGTAAGCGGTAATTTTGACGATGCCCAGAACGGCGTCAAGCAGATATTTTCCGATCGATCCTTTATAGACAGTCTGGCTCAGCACGGGATGAAGATGTCGTCCGCCAATTCAATCAATTGGGGGCGGCTCCTGCCGCAAATAGTGTATTACTTATCGGCCTACGCGGATCTTGTAGGCGCGAAACGGCTGATTGCTGGGGATAAGGTGAATGTAGTCGTGCCTACCGGCAATTTCGGCAATATCCTGGCAGCCTTCTATGCGGGGCAGATGGGTATGCCTATCAACCGCCTGATCTTCGCCTCCAATGCCAACAATGTATTGACGGAGTTCATCCGAACCGGGCGCTATGACCGCAAAAGGAGCTTTGTGAAGACCATCTCCCCCTCCATGGATATCCTGATCTCATCCAATTTGGAGCGGTTGCTGTTTGAACTGACCGGGCATGATGCGCTCAAGGTCAGGGCGTGGATGGAAGAACTCAGAGACAGCGGTTGTTATCAGGTCGACATGGAGACCGCCAGGAAACTTGACCAGTATTTCTGGGCGGATTTCGCCAGTGATGACGAGACGCATATGACCATCCGCAAAATCTGGCAGGAGGAGGGCTATCTTCTGGATACCCATACCGCTGTAGGTTTTGATGTATATGACAAGTATGTTCTAGCCACCGGAGACCAGACCCCGACCATAATTGCTTCTACCGCCAGCCCCTATAAATTTGGGAGAAGTGTAGCTGAAGCCATACTGCCAATGGAATTACTGGAAGGGCAGGATGAATTCTCGGTCCTGGAGGTATTGGCGGAATTTACCAATATCCCCGTGCCTGCGGCGATCAAAGGGCTGGACCAACGCCCCATTCTGCATGCCACAGTCACCTCCAAAGAAGGTATGCAGGCCACAGTAGCAAAATTTCTTGAATTGTAGCCTGCCTGGGTATAAAACAGAGAGCATGGTGTCGGCAGCAAGATTGTTAAAAAGGAAAGCCCACCCGGAAAGGTGGGCTGATCTTTTTATTGGGCTAACGACTGAGGATGAAGCGGTCCATCAATTCGTGACCGTTGGCTATATAGATCCCCGATGCTGCGGCTGTGTCTTCATCAAATCGATTGGCGTGAGATTGAACCGGTCTGTTTTTGTCAAAAAGCAGAAAAGGTACCGGATCGCTGGTATGGGTCTTGACGGCGATCGGGGTAGGGTGGTCAGGCATGATCAAGATCCTGATATCATCGAAATCATCCAGTTCAGCCAGAACCTGACCTACAACCAACTGATCGATCTGTTCGATAGACCAGATTTTCTTATCCATCGCTCCATGATGTCCTGCTTCGTCTGGGGATTCGATATGCAGGTACACAAAATCCTGGCCGGCTTTCAACTCATCCAGTGACGCCCGGATTTTGCCAGCAAAATCGGTCACTACACCACCGGTAGCGCCTGGTACCTTTACCGGCTTCAGACCGGCGCACATGCCCAATCCTTTGACCAGGTCAACAGCACATACGACTGATCCCTCTATTTGATATTTGTCGCGAAAACTTGTCAGTGCCGGCTTGCCGCCCTGGCCCCAAAACCACAGGGAAGTAGCGGGATTAATGCCCCGCAGGCGTCGCATTTGATTGACCGGGTGATCAGTCAGTATGGGTTCACTCTTCATCATCAGTTCCAGCAGCGGCGCGCTATCTCGTCCGGAGGGCAGGTAGTCTTTTATCACCCGGTCTGATATGTCATGGGGAGGGGTGAGTTCTAAAGACTTGCCCAGCCCATTTTTCCAAACCAGCAGATGGCGATAACTTATTCCGGCATGAAACTGGAAGGTCTCGTTTCCCAATATCTGTTCGACCGCGCGAATCAACTGGGCTGACTCCGCTGAGCTTATTTCTCCGGAGGAATAATCTACCATGGTCTTGTCCCGGTATTCGGATTCGGAAGAAAGGGTGACCAGATTGCAGCGCAAGGCCATATCAGCTGGCGTCAGTTCTACGCCCATGCTAACTGCTTCCAAAGGTGAACGACCAGTATAGTATTTGGCAGGATTATAGCCCATTGCTGACAAATTGGCGACATCGCTCCCGGGAGGAAAACCTTCCGGAATTGTCCGGACCATGCCGAGCTCGGACACCTTCGCCAATTTATCCATGTTAGGAGTACGGGCAGCCTGTAAAGGAGTTTGGTTTCCCAACGCACTAATTTTATAGTCAGCCATACCATCGGTCAAAATGAGCATGTATTTCAAGTTGATTCTCCTCTCGACAAAACAGTTGACCTTAGTATATCATTAAAATCGCCACAATATACAGGCACAAGTCCGTACAGACGCCAAAACTGGTACCAAAACCAGGTTGACTACTTAACGGGCTGATGATATAATAA
>JAAZOA010000340.1 GCA_012798055.1 Syntrophomonadaceae bacterium
TGTTTTTGGCCCAACCCTGGCACCTCTGGCTTTACCAGGCCATGGCCCTCCTGCTGGTAGCTTGTCCCTGCGCCCTGGTGATCTCAGCTCCCGTCTCGATCGTTTCCGCCATTGGCGGAGCTGCAAGGCGGGGGGTGCTCATAAAGGGAGGCGTGCACCTGGAACAGGCCGGTTCCCTTGCGGTGATCGCATTCGACAAGACTGGTACCCTGACCCGGGGCCGGCCCGAGGTTACCGACATAATCGATTGGAGCGGAAATGAGGACCGGTTGCTGGCCGTGGCTGCAGCCATCGAATCACGTTCTGAACACCCCCTGGCGGACGCCGTGCTGCAGTCCGCCCGTCAGCGCGGCCTGCCCGTCCCTGCCGTCACCGATTTCGAAGCCCTGGTAGGCCAGGGAGCCAGGGGCAATATAGACGGAGAACTCTACCTGGTCGGCAATATGAGGATCTTTGCGGGCTACGATCTCCCCCCGGATCTTGAGATCCGTTTGCATGAGCTGCAGAACCAGGGCAAAAGCATAATCCTGGTTGGGAATCAAAAAAAATTGCTCGGTCTCCTGGCGGTGGCGGACATTGTAAGGTCAAACAGCCCCGCGGCGCTGGAAAGCCTGCGCCGGCACGGGATCAGGAAGTTGGTTATGCTGACTGGGGACAATCCTGCCACTGCCGGAGCTATTGCCCGGCAGACCGGGGTGGACGAATTCAGCGCCGATCTGATGCCTGAAGACAAGGTACAGGCCGTGCGCGAACTCCTGGCCAGGCACGGCAAAGTAGCCATGGTCGGGGATGGAGTCAATGACGCACCTGCCATGGCCATAGCCACAGTGGGGATAGCTATGGGCACCGCCGGGACCGATGCCGCCCTGGAAACCGCAGATATAGCCCTCATGGGCGATGACCTCTCCCGTTTGGCCTACACCATTCATCTGGGCCGCCAGACGGTTAGGGTACTAAAGCAGAATATCGCCTTTGCGGTAGTGGTGAAAGTCATCATCATGCTGATGGCCCTGCCGGGCTGGTTGACATTATGGCTGGCAGTACTGGGTGACATGGGCACCTCACTCCTGGTGACCCTGAATGGGATGCGGCTGATGTGGATGCGGGATCAAGCCCCGCTGAAATAGGCTTAAAGGAGGTTCCAGTCAGCTGAAAGCCGCCAGGAATGCCAAAATCAGGAAGGTATGGGTGAAGAACAGGAGAGCGCAGACTCTCTCTTGTACCCAGTTGAATATCTGGCTGAGTAGGTTTTGACCGCCGAAAAATCGGCGCAGGTTGTACCACAAGCTGAGCGCGTGGTTGATCTCGAAGAGGATCAAGATCACCGTGAAGATCCGCATGACCGGATTGTCGATAAGGGTCAAGGCCAGGTAGAAATAGACTATTTCCGCCAGGATGGTGAGGGCCAGCATGGTCCAGATTATCGGGCGGCTGCTGGCCTTCTTGCGTATGATCCAGTCAGCCAGGGCCTTGAGCATCTCAATCTCCAGGTCCTCCGGGTCGCCTTTGATAATATGGAAAAAATAGAACGAGTAGAGCAGGAAAATGGATCCTGCCATGATCGCCAATAACATAACCATGTCAAAACCTCCGGTTTTGTTCTGCCAAGCCTGGGCTCTAAAGAGCCGCCGTCTTGCTGCTGTCGCTGATCATGGCCCGCCGGATCTCTCCCATTATGAACCGGCGGTCCTCCGGCTTGTTTACATAGTCCAAATGATCTACCTTCAGGACCAGCAAGCGGCCCAGGTCATAATTCTGGTAGTGCTTCTCGTAATTCTGGTTGAGGTTGTCCCAGTAGGTACGCTCGACTTCGATCTCGTCCGGCCTGCCCCGGCGGTGAATGCGGCGGATAGCTTCATCAGTGTCCACCTTGAGGTATACCATCAATCGAGGCGGTTTCACCGTATCCAGCAGGGTATGCAGCAGGTTGTTGTAAACCGCATATTCCTCGGGACTGAGGTAATTCTCTTTGAGGTACATAAGGGCAAAAATCTGGTCTGAATATATGGAGCGGTCCATAACCGCAGCTCCTACCTTCATGGCCTGCTGATACTGCTTGAATCGGTTGGTGAGGAAATTGGTCTGCATAGAAAAAGCCCATTTCTCGCGATCATGAAAGAATTTCTGCAGAAGCCGGTTTTCATCTTCGAAGAGTTCACTGAAAGGCTTGAACTGCATTTCCTCAGCTATGATCTTGACCAGGCTGGTTTTTCCCACTCCGGTCACACCATCCACCACAATCTCCACCTGCTTAGCGTACTGCAATTTGCTTCCCCTTTCCCGCCTGCGAACGGTTCTTCAAGCTGCCGATCGAGCGTTCCAATCCTTCTACTGTCAACTCGTCCATAGGGAATACCTTGGCGATGGTTTTGATAGTAAAAGCACCCTCGGTCCAATCCCAGTACTGGGCCGGGATCGGATTCAGCCAGACCGAATATTCAAAATGGTTACGGATGCGCCGCAGCCATTCGATACCCGGTTTTTCATTGTGCAGCCCCCAGTCGATGACTCCCCCGGGTCTCATCAGTTCATAGCTGGACATGCTGGCATCGCCCACGATGATCACCCGGTACTCACTATTGCAGGTGTGCAGGATATGCTCGGTGTCAGTATATGCCCGCTGGCTGCAACTGGAGTCATGGTATAGCCAGTCATAAATGCAGTTATGGAAATAGAATATTTTCATATCCTTGAAATGATTTGATCTGTTGACCGCAGTGAACAATTGATTGCACAGCCTGCTGTAAGCCCGCATGGATCCACCGGCATCCATCAAGAGCAGTACCTTCATGCTGTTGGCCCGGGGACGGGCCCATACCAGTTCAAGACGGCCGGCATTCTGACAGGTCTTATCGATAGTCCCGTCAACATCAATCTCCTCCTTGGCTCCGTCCAAGCGGGTAGTGAATTGGCGCAGCTTGCGCAAAGCCAACTGGAACTGGCGAACCCCCAGGGTCTCATCGGTACGGAATTCCTGGAAGCGCCTCATTCCAGCCACCTTGACTGCCGACAGACTGCGGGTATTGCCCCCGATGCGTATGCCGCCTGGATGATAACCGGAATGGCCGAAAGGCGAGGTGCCGCCGGTTCCTACCCAGCGGTTGCCTCCGTGGTGGGCTTCGGTCTGTTCAGCCAAGCGCTGGGCCAGCATGCGTTTCATCTCTTCCAGGTCCAGTTGAAGATGATTGCGGCGCATGGCTTCGGTCACTTCCTGTTCGGGCAATTCCCGGTCCAACCATTCCCAGATCTTGTCGGGCAGTCCTTCCGGGCTTTCCAGGTCCCCCAGATAGCTGGCGAATGCCAGGTCAAACCTGTCGTAATGGGCTTCGGTCTTGACCAGCAAGGCACGGCTAAGCTGATAGAAAGAGTGCAGGCTTGAGACGGCCATACCCCGGTCCAAAGCCTCCATCAGGTCCTGCCATTCGTTCAGCGTCACCGGCACGCCAAAATTGCGCAAATAATAGAAAAATTCAGTAAACACAGGTTTCGCTCCTAACGGCTCCACTGATTGCTGCGCGGAGGCATGCGGTTCTGGGTCTTCTGCTGCAGCCCCAGAAGCAGATTGTCAAGGTCCTCGTTCTTCTTGAGCAGGACTCCCAGGAAGGGCAGATCCTGTTTGATCCGGTTCGGACTGATCCCTCCTACTACCAGAGCCTGCAGCCAGTCTATCAATTCGCTGGTGCTGGGCTTCTTCTGGATATTGGGCAGGTTGCGCAGCATATAGAAAGCTTCCATAGCCTGTTCAAGGAGCCGTTTTTCCAGCTTGGGATGGTGGACCTTGATAATTTCCGCCATTTCTTCGGGATTCGGAAAAGCGATGTAATGAAATACGCAGCGGCGCAAAAAAGCGTCGGGCAACTCCTTCTCCGCATTGCTGGTGATTATCACAATGGGCCGGCTCTTGGCTTTAATGGTCTCCCGGGTCTCCGGGATGTAGTAACTCATCTGGTCCAATTCCCAGAGCAGGTCATTGGGGAATTCCAGATCGGCTTTATCGATCTCGTCGATCAGCAAAACCACCTGTTCCTCACTCTGGAATGCTTCGCCCAGTTTGCCGGATTTGATATACTGCTTTATATTGGCCACGTCGTGGTCCTGGAACTGGCTGTCATAGAGCCGCTGCACCGTGTCATAGACATAAAGTCCCTCCTGGGCCTTGGTGGTGGATTTGATGTTCCAGATTATCAGTTCCATGCCCAGGGCCGAAGCTATGCTCTGGGCCAGCATGGTCTTGCCGGTGCCTGGCTCACCCTTGATCAAGAGGGGTTTGCCCAGGGCGATGGCTATATTGACGCTGTGGCGCAAGTCATCACTCACGATATAATCGGATGACCCCCGGTAATGGTTCATGGCGGTTTTCACTTGGATTATTCCTCCTGTCTTGCTAGCCTCTATATCCCATAATCCCCCTGAATGTTAACAGATAAGGCCCTTCTTAGTCAACGGGCCGGGCCGCATACTTGCCGGCCACATACCCGGTGGAAAAAGCTGCCTGCAGGTTGTACCCCCCGGTATAGCCATCAA
>JAAZOA010000341.1 GCA_012798055.1 Syntrophomonadaceae bacterium
GCCAGAAGTGGCTCCAGTTAACCATGGCGGTTGTAGCTATCGGCATAGTCTTCTTCTTACTGGATTATGATATCAGCAATGCCATTTACTATTACCAGGCTAACCAGTCATTGAGTTTTCTCATCCCCATCAGCTGGGCTGTGATCAGCAGCCTGGTATTATGGCTGGGGGTAAACCTCGATAAATTGGAGATTCGTCTGTTCAGCCTTCTGCTATATGGTGTAGTCATCCTGCGGACTATTTTCTATGATTTGCGCCAGCTGGACATTGTGTTCAAGATAATGGTCTTGATGGTAGTCGGCCTGATCGCTCTGGCTGTGTCATTCTTCTACCAAAAAAGGATGAGAGGTGGGGGGCAAAATGCTTAAAAGACTCAACCTAATCGCCATACTGGCAATCTCGGGCACTATCCTGATTAATGCTCAAGTGCTGGCCATTCAATCCAACTGGCAGTTTTTCAAGGAAATACCTGCCCAAAAGCCCGGCTTTGCTCTAGTCCAGCTGGACTCGGAAGCCATGGAGAACTGCCAGTCTACATTTGCAGATATCAGGGTGACCGATCAGAACGGCAGGGAGATTGCCAGCCAGGTGGTGCAGCCAGGTCAGAACCTGGTCGTACAGACAGTCAGCCTTCTGAATGCCATTAATTACCCGGATCACACCTCGATAACCATCGATATGGGGCCGAATCAACGCCCACACAACCGGCTGGACCTGACCATCGACATGAATATGAATAAGACCGATGCTTACCTGCGTGAGGTGGAGATCATGGCCAGTGATGACGCATATACCTGGGGCAAGCTGGGCAGCGGCAAAATATTCGCATATCAATACCAGCAGTATAACCAGATCACATATCCTACCAGTACTATGCGCTACCTGCAGGTCAATATCATGAACCAGGCCGGTGAAAGCCCACTTCGGGTGAGTTCTGCCCAGCTCTTGTTCCTGGCTGGCAATATCTATGTAGGCCAAGCCCTCCCTGCTGCTGTGCTAACTCAGCGCACCGATCGCACCACTACGACCCTGGTGGTTGACCTGGGAGTACCCAATTACATGGTTACTGAAGTGGAAATAAGGGCCTCTGACCGCAATTACGACCGTAACATTACTATCACTACCAGCGCAAAAGCGGAAGTTAAAGGGCAAGAAGAGCTGCTGGCCTCGGAACGGATAATCGCTTATGACTGGAACAACTATAATCTTGCCAAGGACCGGGTGAACGTCTATCATTTCAGCCGGCGCTATTTGATAATTTCGATTTTAAACCAGGACAGCCCGGCACTGGATATTAAAGGGATCAGCGTTTACGGCGCAGCGCCTTATGTACTGGCAGAACTGGCAGCGCCAAGCATACTATGGTACGGAAATCCCCAGGCAAACGCGCCCATATATGACCTCAGACAGTTTGCCGATCTTATAAGCAAGACCGATTTGCCGGTGCAAAATATCGGCCCACAACAGTCAAATCCTGCCTATCAGCCTCCCGTCGTCCCCTGGACTGAACGTAACAAATGGTTGCTGGATGCAACTATAGTATTGGTAGCAGCAGGCTTAGCGGCGCTGATCCTCCGGAAAATCAGGCAATTGGGGGATGAGGAGAGAACCTAGTCGGGCATTGCAGGTGAAATATAGAAAAGTCTGTATGAAGGAGGTTTCGGCATGCGTTTTCTGGGCAATCTGGTCTGGTTGTTGATCGGGGGCATCTTTATGGCGATTGGATGGTTCCTGGCTGGAGCTATCCTCTGCATCACCATAATAGGCATACCCTTCGGTCTGCAATGCTTCAAAATCGCAGGCTTTGTCCTGTGGCCATTCGGCCGGGATATTGAATTAGGCCATTTTGGGGCAGGTGGATTGATCTTCAATGTTATCTGGGTGATCGTGTTCGGCTGGGAATTTTTCTTGGCTCACTTGCTGACAGCGGTCATATTTTTTATCAGTATTATCGGCATTCCCTTTGGCCTGCAACATGTCAAGCTTGCCAAACTGGGTCTCATTCCTTTTGGAGCTTAAATACATCCTATATAGCAATTGGCGTGTGGTGCATATGCAACAAGCCAGATATTGACAAACATCGAGATTACTTTGCAGAATGAAATAAAAAGGGGGTATTATTGTGGCCAAGCTTACACAGGAAATGAAGGATATGATAGGATCCCAACTATGTTTTTATGCAACTGTGAGCAAGGAAGGAGTTCCCAACATAGTCCCCAAAGGATCGACCCAGATCATGGACGATGAGAACCTGCTGTTCCAGGAAGGATTCGGCGGACAAACTTACCAGAATATACTGGACGGGTCCAAGGTCGCGATTGCGGTTGTAGACGCTAAAATCCCGGATGGTTTCCGTTTTATGGGTACACCTGCAATCCATACCAGCGGCCCGGTGTTCGACCAGGTTGCTGAGGCGGCTGCCAAGAAAAACCGCCCCAAACCCAAGGCGGTGGTGGTTGTCCACATTGATGAAATATACAGTGTCAAGCCCGGCAGGAATGCGGGCAAAAGGGTGGATTAAGTAGACAGGCTATACTGATGAATTGGTTGTATGATGGAGGAACACGTGACACAAGGCGAAAAAACGGGGTCCAAAAAGATGTTTAATCACCTTGGTCAATGATAAAAATAAAAAAGGCTGACGGGGCATTTTAGGGCCTTGGCTCTCAAATGCCTCTTTTTTGCTGCTTGCAGCCCAAATGGGCCGGCTTTAACCTCTTAATCGCAGGGCAGCAGTTATGTTTATGGAAATTATGGGATGAATGTCAATTGTACTTGAAGACTGCGCAATATAAACTAGAGATATGTGAAGCCTGATATATGGATCAGAGAGGAGTTATTGACTTGCAGAAGATCAGCCGCATGGTTATCCTCGTATTTGCACTGCTCATGCTATTTCCGGCAGTAGCATGCGCCTTTGAGTATCCTATACTGCCCGGCGGAACTAATCCTTTGAGCAATTATGCCGAACAGCTGGGTTCTGTATTAGATAAAACCGCCCAGACCCTGGATCAGGCAAGCGCTTCTGCTGTTAAGTCCGCTAGCGTTCCTGCAAAGCCAGCAAATCAAAGTGGCCTAGCTGCTCCCAACCGCTCTGCTGTGCTGATCGACGGCAAAGAAGTCGCTTTTGACGCTTACACCATATATGGCTACAACTATTTCAAGCTCAGGGACCTGGCAATCGCTTTGAATGGCAGCGCTAAACAATTCGAGGTAAGCTGGGATGGGGCAATAAATGCCATAAGCTTGATGCCGGGAGATGCATATACCCCTCGAGGCGGGGAGTTATTAACCTCAATCCAGCCCAGCAGCCTGCTGGCATTTCCAGCTAACTCGGCTATTATAATTGGCGGAAAAGAAGTCGCTATGAAAGCATACTCCATAAATAGCTTCACTTACTTCAAACTGCGGGATCTAGGTGTGGCTATGGAATTTGGAGTGTCCTGGGATGCCGTTGCCAATTCCATAAAAATAGACACCATGTCGGGGGATTCGACGGTAAATTGATCATTTATGGGGGGAAAAGAATGATAGTCATCGGTATCGCCGGCGGATCTGGAGCGGGGAAGACTACGGTAGCTCGCTCGGTTGCCGACCAATTGGGCCTGGAAAATGTGTCCTATTTGTCGCAGGACTGGTATTATGCGGACCACACCCACCTGCCCTTAGATGAACGTGAAAAACTCAACATGGATCACCCCAATGCCTTTGACAACCAGTTATTGATCAACCACCTGGGAGAACTGCGCCAGGGTAAATCTATCGAAGTGCCTGATTACAACTTCATCGAGCACTCCCGCAAGAGAGAGACCACGCTTATGGCACCCAAATCGGTGGTGATATTGGAAGGGATCTTGATATTAGCCATACCTGAGGTGCGAGCGGTTCTTGACTTTAAGGTGTTTGTGGATGCCGATGCCGACATACGCCTAATAAGGAGACTGGAAAGAGACATCAAGGAACGGGGAAGAACATATGACAGCACCATCAAGCGTTATTTATCCACGGTGAGGCCCATGCATGAGGCCTTCGTCGAGCCTTCCAAGCGATATGCGGATATAATAGTGCCCCGGGGCGGGGATAACAACATTGCCATCAGCATGCTGGCCGACCTGGTCGAACATTACGCGGTCCATAAACAGGGTGAAAATAACCATTCGGAGAAATAGATGAAGAGAGGGCAGGCAGGTATGCAGATAGTAGACCTACAGACTTGGGAGCGGACCGCCCATTATCAATTTTTCAGGAGAATGGACTATCTGTCAATGGCAATTAAAAATTGACCCTTTCTGGCATTTGAATTTTGACCCCCCTGGTGTGTGAAAGCTACGAGGAGATTAGTTCTGTATCACCTCCTAGGATGGGTTCAACCGCTAAGGTTTTACGAACCAGACCGGCGCGTTGCTTTTCCTTAAGCCGATAAGACTCGCCCTTGACGTTAATGACAGTACAATGGTGCAGCAACCGGTCCAGGATGGCAGTGGCGATAATAGTATCCCCGAAGATCTCGCCCCACTGACCAAAACCACGGTTGCTGGTCAGGATGATCGAACCCCGCTCATACCGGCGGGAGATGAGTTGAAACAATAAATGGGCTCCGTGAATATCCACAGGGATATAACCGATTTCATCAATGATCAGAACCTTGGGGATACAGTAATACTTAAGTTTGTCATCCAGGCGGTTTTCCGCGTACGCTTTGTTCAAGTTGGCGATCAGCGCAGCTGCTGAGTTAAACAGGGTGCGATACCTTTTCTGGATCGCCTTAAGTCCCAGAGCTACCGAGAGATGGGTTTTGCCGGTTCCCGGCGGGCCTAAGAAAACCACATTCTCGGCTCGTTCGATAAAGGCTCCCGTAGCCAGCTCCCTGATGATCTTGGGATCGATGGAGGGCTGGAAACTGAAGTCGAAGGACTCCAGGGTCTTGATATATGGCAGCTTGGCCAAGGTAGTATTCAAGGCCATCTGCTTCTCAAACTTTAAGGCGATCTCCTCCTCCAAGAGGCGGTCCAGGAAATCGGTGTAGCTTACTTCGTTTTTACTGGCTTCCTGGAGCAGGGATTCCAGCCGCTGATCGGTGCGATTGAGTTTTAACTTCTTCAGATTATCCTGGATTCGCAGCAATTGGGGATTATCCATGTAAGCCACCCCCTGCTGCCAGAGATTCATATATATCGAGGCTTCTGACCTGCACTTCCGGGTGCAGAAATAATGGGCTAGAAATTTTCTTTTGCTGTAATCTTGGTTTGTTGAGCAGGTTCTGGTAATGTTCCGGTTCCATTACCACCCGGTGCTTGGCTTCCGATCTCTTGTGGCTGGCAATGATGTTGCCGCCATGGTAAATATGGATCCAGCCGCCAGGAGCTGTCTGGATATCTACAGTCTGGTTAACGTACTGCCAGGGCACTGAGTAGCGATTGGCCTCAAAGGAGACCAGGCAATCCGCTGCTACCTTGCGGATCTGGGATTCTTGCACGATGTAGGCCGGCTTCCCGGCTACCGAGCGTAAGTTTTCCCGCTTGAAGCGTTCGGCCGGTTTTTCATGAACCGTGCCGTGAATGCGCTGATCGGCGATGTTGGTAATCCAGTGCTTAACCTGCTCGTTGGCATCGGTCAGGGAAGAGAATTCCTTGCCCGGCAAAAAGGAACGCTTAACATATTTAACCCCTGATTCCACCTTGCCTTTGGTCCTGGCCCGATAGGGCCGGCACAATCTGTGTGTGTAGCCGTAATAGCGGCAGAAATCCTCAAAGCAAGGGTTGAGCCTGGCATTAGCTGTTCCCCGGTCGAATACAATGGTCCGGGGATTGTCGTAGAGTATTTCTTCGAGTACTCCTCCAAACCAATCAAAAGCCCTTTCATGGCAGGCAATCAGGGTGGGGAGTTTCTCGTCCTGGGTAAACTCTACGTAAGAAGCCCGGGAGTAGCCTAATACTATTACAAATATGTGGAGCCGCAGCGGGCGACCAGCCATCAATACCTGACGGCTACCCCAATCCATCTGGGCCTGCAACCCAGGCGGCGTTTCAAATCTTACTGTGGCTGCTTCGACCTGCCGGTAGGTATCCCTGAGAGGGCGCACGGCCGTTTTCACAAGGGAGTAGCTGCCTGTGTAACCTCTTTCCTGCAGCTCATGGTACAGGCTGGTAGCGTTAAAATCCAGTTGTCCAGCCCGTTCGAGCAGGAAGGGCATGAAGTCATCCAGTTTACCAAGTTTAATTTTTTCTCTCTGATAAGGGGCATATTTTTCTTGGCGCAGAGCACGCCGGACC
>JAAZOA010000342.1 GCA_012798055.1 Syntrophomonadaceae bacterium
ATGATGGGGATCAGTGACCGTGAATCCCTCATCGGCCATTATTTGGGGAGCATACTGGCAGACGACCGATCGGTCATCAACCGGCTGCTGTCCAACAATCCCAATGAATTCATCAACAAATTTTCCCTGAAAAGCAGCCAGGGCATAATACCCTGTTCCCTGGTCAGGCGGCGTATAACCAAAAACCCGGATGGAACACAACAGACCGTACTGGGATTTATTCCTGAAGGTGAAACCGCCGAAGTTGAGAAACAACCCATACTGTCGACTGTCTGGGGTACAGATAATACTGCCCTGGTGGGCTTGGTGGGACACACTGAAAAGTGGAATGAGATCAAAAAGCTGTGCCTGCGGGCTGCCAGGGTCTCCTCCAGCGTTTTGATCGAGGGGGAGAGCGGCACCGGCAAGGAACTGGTGGCCCGGGCCATCCATGACGCCAGCGGCCTGTAGGGCCCATATGTGGCCATAAACTGCGGGGCCATCCCCAAAGAGCTGCTGCAAAGCGAACTATTCGGCTATGAAGAAGGGGCCTTCACCGGGGCCAGGAAAGGCGGGGGCACCGGCAAGCTCGAGATGGGGGACGGGGGCACGGTCTTCCTGGATGAAATCGGGGAGATGCCCTTTGACATGCAGGTGAACCTGCTCAGATTCCTGCAGGACAAAATGATCACCCGCATCGGCAGTTCCACTCCCAAGAAGGTGGAAGTCAGGATCATTGCCGCCACCAACCGCCGACTGAAAAATGAGATCCAGCTGGGCAGGTTCTGGGAAGACCTTTACTACCGGCTCAATGTCATCAATATCTCGCTCCCGCCCTTAAGGGACCGCAGACTGGATATACCACCCATCACCAGGTACTTTATCCAGACCCTGTGCCATCAATTCAACCGCGAAACCCTGGGCATCAGCGATGCGGCCATGAATGTCCTCTGTGATTACAGCTGGCCGGGCAATGTAAGAGAACTTCGCAATGTAATAGAAAACCTGATCGTCTTTACCGAAGGGCCGATAATCACCGAGGCGATACTGCCATCGTATCTGAAGAGGGCTCTCCCCCTGACCGGCCAGAGTGCAGAGGCGGGGACTTCCGTGCCCGAATCGGAGCAATCCCGGGGGCTGACCATCGCAGAAGCTCAGCAATACAGGCGCAAGGCAGCGGCTGCCAATGAGCGCAATGAGATCCTGCGGCTGCTGGAGGAATGCGATGGCAACATCAGTGAAGTTGCCAGGAAAATGGGATTGTCCCGCAATACCATCTACAGGAAAATAAAGACGTATAAAATTGACATCTAGTGTCACCCTGGCTGTGCCATCATGTAACAAATGCAACACATGGTGACAGATTGACACAAGACGTGACGGTGGCGCCGGAGAGCGAAGATCCGCTGCCATGTAGAATCAAGCCCATCAGAACCGCAATCACAGCGGTTCTTTTATTTTTTCTGGGATTTGGATGGATTGGCACATTGATTGCTCTTATACATAGAGCAGAAGAGCAGTCGGCATACCGCAGCCCGAGTCTGGCAAGTCTCAGGGCCGAGGGACATCATCCGAAAAGAATGGGGGCGAAGAAGGAAAGGTTCTTGATGGTTTTTATCAATGCCAGCTAATTTAGAAAGGACGGATTTACGAATGAACTTTATGGAAGAGTATAAGAGCAAACTCATTACTCCCGAAAAAGCGGCGGGACTGGTGAAGTCCGGGGATTTTGTGGGTTATGGCCACTTCAATCTGTTCCCGGCGGAATTCGACAAGGCTCTGGGCAAGAGAGCCGGCGAAGAAGGTCTGATCAATGTGACCATCGATTGCGCCTCATCAGTAAGGTACCCCGAGGTTGTGAAGAACGATCCGGAGATGAGGACCTTCACTTACTACAGCAACCACTTCAACGGTTTGGAACGCAAACTGGGAGACGTGAATCGCATATCATATGTGCCTACCCAGTACCATGATCTGCAGAAAATCCGCGGGGAAGTGGTCCAGCCATTTTTAAAGAAAAACATCATGTGCATCTTGACCTGCCCCATGGATTCCCACGGCAATTTCAACTTCGGCATAGCTGCTTCAGAAACCTATGCGACCCTGAAGAATGAGGACATGATCATTGTGGAAGTCAATGAAAAGAGCCCTTACTGCATTGGCGGTGCCATGGAGAGCGTCAACATCAAAGATGTCGATTACATCATCGAGAGCGATGAAAACGTATTCATGATGCCTCAAGCTGGAGAGCCATCAGAGACCGAAAAAGCGATAGCCGGATTTATCATGCCCATGATTCCAGATCGGGCCTGCCTGCAGTTGGGCATCGGCGGTGTGCCCAACACCATCGGTGCACTGATCGCCAAATCCGACCTCAAGGACCTAGGCGTAAACACCGAAATGTTCTGCGATGCCATGGTGGACATGTACGAAGCCGGTAAAATTACCAACAAGTATAAAACCAGGGATGTGGGCCGCAGCACCTTCACCTTCTGTTTCGGCAACAAGAAGACCCATGAATTTCTGCACAAGAATCCGCAGGTGGCCGCCTATGACTGCAATTACACCAACAATCCCAAGTATATAGCCCTGGAGGACAACGTCATCTCCATCAACAACATCATCGAAGTCGACCTTTTCTCCCAGGTATGTTCGGAATCAAATGGCATCAGGCAGATTTCCGGAACCGGGGGTTCGCTTGATTTCCACATCGGCGCCTGGGAATCCAAAGGCGGCAAGGGCATCCTGGCCTTCAACTCCACCTATAAGGACAAAGAGGGCAGGGTTCGCTCCCGCATCAATCCCTGTCTGCCCAGCGGGGCCGTAGTGACGGTTCCCCGGGTAATGGTGCACTACCTGGTGACCGAATATGGCGCAGTCAATATGAAAGGCCGCTCTATCTGGGGTATGGCTGAAGGGGTCATCAGCATCGCCCACCCCGATTTCCGCGATGACCTGATCAAAGCTGCCCAGGCGATGAAAATCTGGTCTCCGACCAACCGGATCCCGTTCTAGACACGGGCCTAACTCCTGGACCAGATAGAAATAAATGGAGGAGATAAGTAATGGCTTCAAATTTTGCGTATAAGAACACCCGGGACTTCAAATTCATACTGAAAGAATGGCTCCCGCTGGACAAGATACTGGCCTACAAGCGTTACCGTGACAACTACAGTGTCGATGACGTGGACGTGATACTGGATACGGTTCTCAAGATGACCAAGGATGTGGTGGAGCCCACTTCCGATGACGGGGAAATCAATCCCATAAAATTCGAAAACGGAAAG